>LFTQ01000201.1:24151-24560 GCA_001513545.1 Clostridia bacterium DTU068
ATTAATATTGTACTGCCCCGAGTCCGGGATTTCCGGGGTGTTTCACCGAAATCCTTTGATGGCAGAGGTAACTATACTCTTGGTTTGCGGGAACAGGTTATATTTCCAGAGATCGACTATGACAAAATAGACAAAGTGCGCGGCATGGATATAACAGTGGTCACTACAGCAAAAACCGACGAAGAGGCCCGGGAGCTTTTGAGATTGATGGGAATGCCTTTCCGGGAATAGTCTTGAGTGCAAAAGGAGGGAAGATGGTGGCCAAAAAATCGCTGGCAATAAAGCAGCAGAGAAAGCCAAAATTCAAAGTCAGAGCCTACAACAGGTGCCCGCTTTGCGGCAGACCCCGGGGGTACCTGCGTAAATATGGAATGTGCCGTATATGTTTCCGCGAACTGGCATACAAGGG
>LFTQ01000089.1 GCA_001513545.1 Clostridia bacterium DTU068
GAACCCAGAATACCTGAGGCAACACAGAACAGCCATCCCCCGGGAGACATCTGAAACTGTAAGCTGCCATTTACACCGCCCAGTAAGAAAAGAGACACAGCGGTGATAAGACAAATAAAAGCAGATGATACTGCTGTATCCTGCTTCTCTTGAACTTTATTACTATACATCACAAAACCGGAACAAGCCAGGCCACCGGCCAGCCCCGCAATAATACCGATGGTGCTTATCTTACCCCAGGAAATTCCCGCCACCAGTGCTAGGCCAACCAGAGCTAAGGCGATTCCAACTATACCTGAAACCTTAAGCCGCTCTTTATAGAAAATGAAACCCCAAACTGCCACCCATACAATGAATGTAAAAAAAAGAATTGCAGCCAGACCGGCTGATATTCTATCAACAGCAAACATATAAAAATAATCCGCAGCACCCTGAAAAACGCCTGCTGCCAAGGGTAATACCACTGGTATACTCTTGATGAACATCTTAAAACCATAGGGCTTATAAACAGCAACATATAACAGAAGGAACACGGAGGAGATAGCATAGCGTAGGAAGACATACTCATTAACAGTTGCTCCACCCCGGTAAGCATAAACCGCCAGTACCGGCAAAAAGCCATAACAAACGCCAGATAAAGTGCTGAGAAAAACACCGACGATATAGCGGTTCAAAACACTCCTGCCCCATTTCTTTTTGATTTTTCTAAGAGCTTGAACCTGTAGCAAAAAAGATATTTAATAGTTATTGTAAAGCCATCGTTAGCATTGTTGCTACACCTATCTGTAGTGGGTCATGAATCAGCCTGTCTTTTAAGTTCAGTCTGACATAATCACATGTTTTTCGACGCTTTATATAGCTTCGCTGTTTATTGCTTGATTTCCTTCGTCAAAGCATCTTTGCTTGAATAATTTTCTTTCACAGGAATTCCACTGTGAAGCACAATGGGAAAAGTGAGAGGATAGAACTGCGGCGAAGTCAGATTTCTTTTTTTGATGTCACCACTAGAATGGCACCAATAAGAATCACCAGCCCACCCAGCAGCTGCAGAGGTGTCATTTTCTGTGAAAGCAGCAATGCAGAAAAAACAACTGCTGTCACAGGTTCTGCTGTACACAAAACAGAAGCTATGGTAGATCCTACCCGTTTCATACCTGCCATAAAGGTGAATAGTGCAATATTGCATGAGATAACGGCTGAGGCAATAGCTGCCAACCAGGCTGCCGAAGACATCTGAAATTGTAAGGTGCCTGTTGCACTGCCGAACAAAAAAAGTGGAACTGCAGTAAAGAGAGAAATAAAAGCAGATGCTACAACAGGTTCAAGTTGTTTTAAAGTTTCGTTACCAGCCATCACTACACCGGAACTAGCCAGGGCGCTGGCTAGCCCCATAATAATACCAATTGTGCTTATTTTACCCCAGGAAACCCCGACCACCAAGGCTAGACCAATCAAAGCTAAGACGATTCCAGCAATACCTGGCATTTTAAGCCGCTCTTTTTTGAAAATAAAACCCCAAACTGCCACCCAGACGATATAAGTATAGAAGAGGATTGCAGCCAGACCAGCTGATATGCTCTTAACAGTAGACATATATAGATAAGTTGACACAGCTTGTGAAACTCCCGCCATCAACGGCAATGCCAGCGGAATTTTGACGAGCATACTAAAAATGCTGCGCTTGTAAATAAAGATGTATAATAGATAAAATAAGGATGCTATGCCATAGCGCAGAAAAACATAATCGGAGACACTTGCTCCTCCCCGGTAGGCATAAACAGCCAGTATCGGCGAAAAACCATAACAAACACCAGATATTACGACAAGAAAAACTCCGACAATATAGCGGTTCAAAAGTATTCCTGCCCCTTTGCTGCT
>LFTQ01000185.1 GCA_001513545.1 Clostridia bacterium DTU068
GCCTTGCTATTACTGGTGGGCGCGGCAGGGATCGAACCTGCGACCTCTTGAATGTGAGTTACAGGACGCTTTTTTTATCTAATTTATTTGTTTTTCAAATAGTCTCTTTTTGGCTTAACAATAAGGGTTTCAGGATTTTGGTAATGTTATCCTGTTTCATTGAAATTCACTTTTTTTCATACTGTTTCCTGTCAAATTACTGTCAATTTTACTGTCAATTTTGAAGTCGCAAACCCAGGCGGGACAAGGGTTTGATACAATTGACAGTTTTATTTTTCCTTTTTGTTGTGATACTTGCGATACTGCTTAGCATTGTTTTGGCAAATATCTGAACAGTAAGCCTGATTGTTTCTATTGGCTATGTAAATATTACCGCATGGTTTATGATTACATACACGGTATCTACGTAAAGCACATAAATCAAACCATGTAAGTAAATAGCAAGCATGAAGAAGGGAAGGTATTTGCCAGTGGCTTTTCCATGATTCTTTTGGTTTTGCTACATACCAGGCAACAGGACGACAATCAGCATTGAAATTGTTTAAAATATCCTGTGCCATAGATTTTTGATCTGAAGTAGGTTTTTTATCTGGAGTACCATTTAACAAGCGCATAAATTCCTGAAACCTTTTTGCTGCAAAAATAAAGGCATCAAGGGGTTCCCGATAACGATGTAGATAATAACCACCTTTTTTATTTTCGTAATATGGGTTGATGTACCGGGAACTATATTTATTACCAAACATCCCTTCTTGATACATTTCAGGTTTTTCCCCTACGTATGGCCAAGGCCATTCACTAAACCCCCACCCTTCCCCTTTCACATTCCATAAACCCAACAGCCCCCAACAATTAACAAATTCAAGAATCTCATCCTGCTTTTCTAGGTTCAAATTCGCAAGGTGTAGGTGTGGTGCTATATTCCAATCTTTTGGTTTATTAGGTCTTTTCTCTGGCGATCGGTATTCCGTTGGTTGATACCATTCTGGCTTGCTGTCCCTAACTGCTGATAAGAAAAACCCGTCCTTGTTATCCCTGATCTGATAGCGCAAACGAAACCATGCGGTTGCTTCAAGGGGAACAACATTATTATTTTGAGGAAAATATGAGCGTTTTTCGTTTTTAATAAAATTATCTCCGACCCCTATCATTATTAGCTTCTCCCCTCCTTTTGGTGCTTTACCTAACTATTTTTATCCCACTGTTAGTTAGTTCAGTTAAATTATATACTGAAAGCAAGCATAACACAAGAGATTTAGCAGAAAGAGGTGGTGCTTAACATGTGGCCTATATCAAAGCTGGAGATTGAGAGGCGACGTGCAGGCTTGACAATAAAGAAGCTGGCGGAAAAGCTGAAAGTTTCTAATTCGTTAGTTTGTCAGATTGAAAAAGGGGCTCGCAAACCTTATCCGAAATTCAAGCGGGGCGTTGCTGAAATTTTAGGAGTTCCAGAAGAAGTATTGTTTGAGGAAACAAGGAGTGATGTCTAGTGGATTGGAACAATTTGGATTGGGGCACGCTACCGCCTTTCTTCGACGTTAAAACATTGAAAGAATTCTTGAGAATTGGCACTGCGGCAGCGTATGAAATGACACGGCAGGAAGGTTTTCCTGCGATAAGGGTAGGCCGTTCAATACGAATAAGCAGAGAAGGTCTCAGAGCGTGGCATGATCGCCAATTTGGTTTACCTCCTGAAGAAGAGGTAAAGAACAAATTAAAACTCATATTATAAAAAACCCCCGAGCTATCCGGAGGCGATGAAAGGAGATCCTTATGTTTAATTTAAGTGTAGCACACAGTAGCGACATTTTCAATGAAATAAAGCGAAATATTAATATTTTAGCTGTAATCGAACGCTATTCCGGCCTTAAGCTAGAGCGGAAGGGCAGGAACTTTAAGTCTCTCTGCCCTTTCCATCCTGAAAAAACCCCATCTTTTACGGTGGACCCGGGAAAAAGTTTGTTTTTCTGCTTCGGCTGCGGAGTTGGTGGGGATGCGGTGACCTTTGTGGCTCAAATCTATGGCCTCACGCCCATCGAGGCCGCAAAGATGATCGCCAGCGACTTTGGCCTTCAGGTGCATAACCGCCCTCTGACCAGTGAACAGAGAATCAAAATTCGAAAGCAACAGAGAAAGCAAAAGTATAGAAAAGCACTTCAAGAATGGTGCAAACGAAGGTATCTTGATTTGTGCACTCTCTACAGGCAGATACATTTTCATAAAGCAACTGATTTTATCAATTACATACCGGCAATTGAAAGAGATTTGAATATTCTCCAATTCGGCACTGATAAGGAAAAATGGCAGCTTTTCCGGGAGAGGAGCGAGCATCCATGGCTGCTGTAGTAAAATTCCCTGGCATATTAGAAGAAAAAGAGCGACTATTAGCGTTCACTCCCTACGCTATAAGGAATGGCGCACTGTGTTATGAAAAAATCTGTAACGATGAAGTTGTTACAGAAAAACTTTGTAACTTCGTAGCCTGGCAGGAAGAAAAGCGAATTATTGATGATGGAAGCGGCGAATTACAGCAGCAGTTTTTAATGCGGGGTCAAACAGAAACTAATAAAAAGCTACCTGATGTTGAAATCCCTGCTTCTCAATTTGCCGGTTTGAGTTGGATAGCAGCGAATTGGTCTCCTAGGGCCATAATCAGAGCCGGTTATAAAAATAAAGATCAGTTGCGGGAAGCAATTGAACTCCTATCGCAGGACATAATAGAAAGGCATATTTATACCCATACCGGCTGGAGACAGATTAACGGGCAATGGTGCTTTCTTCACGGTGGCGGTGCAGTTGGCCTTGATGAGCCAGTTGAGGTAATGCTGGCGGAAGAATTAAAAAGATATATTCTCCCCGATAAAACAGAAAACATAGACGAAGCACTTCAGGCCAGTTTAAGAACCCTGAACGTAGGGAAAAAAGAAGTCACCTATCCCCTATTCGCAGCTACTTTTAGAGCAGTGTTAGCAGAGTTTTTATATCCAGACTTTACCCTGTTTCTATGGGGCCCAACCGGTAAATTCAAAAGCACAATTGCTGCACTTTTTCTATCGCACTTCGGCAGATTTACGACGCAGACCCTACCTACTGGTTGGACAACCAGCGATAATGCACTTGAGAAACTGGCGTTTTTGGCGAAAGATATACCCCTAGTTGTTGACGATTTTGCACCTGAAAAGGATCGCAACATAAACCGACAGTTGGAGCGGAAGGCCAACCGACTAATCAGAACTACAGCTAACCGAACAGGGAGAGCACGGTTGAGATCGGACCTGACCACTGTCCCAGGATATGTCCCCAGATGCTTAACAATGATTACTGGCGAGCAGTTGCCGAACAGCATACAGTCAATTCAAGCCCGATATTTAGCCGTGAGGTTTGAGGAAGGTAGCGTTGATGTAGATAAGTTAACTGCCGCACAAAACGAATCCTATTTTTACCCCCACACGATGAGAGCATTTATTGAGTGGTTATTACCTCAGACTAATAAACTGCAGGATGAATTGACCCAAACCTTTTTAGAGTTGAGGGATAAGGCAAGAGACAATGGACATCGGCGACTAGCTGAAACCGTGGCAAATCTTCAGATAGGGATTATATTTGCACTTCGCTTTTTCTATGACATGGGAGCTATTAATGAGCAACAGTTAAATGACCATTTAGAGCAGTCATGGAGCGTATTCTGTGAATTGGCAGAAGAGCAGGCGAGGATCATTGAACAGGAACGGCCTTCAGTGCAGTTTGTTGCTGCGCTTCAAGCCCTCCTAGTACAAAAGAAAGTACATCTGGCCTGTTTCCACACAGGAAAAGAGCCTGATACTCCGGATGAATTCGGTTGGGAGATGAGCTTTGACATCGGAAGCCCTGATAAACCAGGCTACATTCGATACGGCGACTTTATTGGGTGGGTGGATGAAGACTATCTATATCTACAGCCTGAAATTGTCTACAAGGCGGTTGTTGAGTTTTACAGAAACAGCAGCGGTTTTACGGTAAGTCAGAGGGGATTGAGGGAGCAGTTATACCAGGAAGGCCTTTTAGTGAGAGAGCATGGCCGTTATGCTGTATCTGAGTATATACCAGCAAAGGGAAAGAAAATCAGGGTGCTCAAGTTACACAGAAATAAAACTTTCTCCCTACTATCAGAAACCGGTACAACCGGTACAAAAGAAGAAAAACAACCGAAAAAACTGATAACATCAAGTGTTTGAGAGTGTACCGGTTTCAAAAAAAAGCGGTACAAAACCGGTCCAAAATAAACAGAAACCGGTACAAAAACAGAGACAAGCGAATTGCATTGGACCGGTTTATATAAAAAGTGTACCGGTATTGGACCGGTAACCGGTACAAAATAAAGCCAGTATTATCAAGGGTTTCAGGGTTATTGTACCGCTTGTACCGGTTTATATCAGGAGGGAAAGACTTTTTAAATCCTTACTTCAGAAAACTTCAGATCAGAAAGGAGTCTGTCTGTGGATAAAAAACAGAATTATGAAAACTGGAAGGCAATGGGTAAAGAAATCCAGGAGATCATGAACAAACTATATGACTTCATGAATAACCCTGATTATCAAGAACTGCTGAATTCAAAAAAGCTGCTTAATATGCTGAATAATGCTCATGATCTTTTGGATGAGTTTCGCTGTAAAGCTTCAGAGCGGATGTTTAAGTTGGTAAACCCTAAACCACAAATGGGGAATCAAAAGTGGCAGATCGTGTTTTTCAGGGAGGAGGTGATCCCTGATGAGTGAAAGCGAACATTCAGTAAGTGGGAACAGTGAAACTATATTTATTTTGCTAAAAATAAACCCAGATGGAAAGGTTGAGGTTACACCTATAGCAGACAACGAAAAAAGCTATCTAAAAGCCCTGACCCGCTGGCAGGAGTTGATGCCATGTCAAACCGCAAAATAGAGGTAAAACTGACTAAATGTCCGCTGGTCCTATTAGAAAGAAGGTGTGCCAATGGTAGAGAAAGACAAAAAAGGACAATATAAAAAAGATAGATTGACACCGAAACAGAGGGCGTTTTTAGCTGCATATTCTGAGACAGGAAACATATCCCAGGCAGCAGTAATGGCAAAGGTTGCTCGTTCTAGACATTACTGTTGGTATGAGAAGAACGAAAACTACCGCAAGGCATTTGATGAAGCCACCGAAATAGCAGCAGACAGATTGGAGCAGGAGGCCTGGCGCCGAGCTGTTGAGGGCGTGTCAGAACCCGTGTTCTACCAAGGGAAAAAGGTCGGTACAGTGCAGAAATATAGCAATACCTTGCTTATTTTCCTGTTGAAAGGTGCCAAGCCGGAAAAGTACAAGGAGAAGAGTGCCTTTGAGATCACCGGCAAAGGTGGAGGCCCTATTGCTGCTGACATAAAGGCAGAGATTAATGATATGACACCGGAAGAACGGCGACAGCGAATAGCCGAACTTTTGGCAAAGTGCAATGGTAAGGTGGAGATGGAGACTAACAACACAGCAGCACAGGCTAGTTTTGGTGGAGCAAAGCTAGTCTTTGTGCCAGATTAAAATAAAGGAGGGATGAAGGTTGTTTAAAAATCTACTGAAGAAGGTTAAATCAACCGCCAAGAAAGCCACCGGTGCGTTTAAAAAAGCAGTAAGTACAGTAAAGAAAAAGACAACAAATATCGTAAAACAAGCTGTGAGCAAGGCTAAAACAACAAAGAAGGCGACAACCAGTACAGTGCAAAAGAAAACACAACCGTTAGTAACCAAACTGGCGCAGTCGAAGCCAATACAGTACATAGCCAAAGATCCGGCTAGGGCACAGTTTGTTGATGACCTGCTCACATTTACCGCTATGCTGCCTGGTGCTGGAGTTGTAACAGCTCCATTCAGTACAGCATTAAAAACGGCAAGTAAGCAACTTTTAAAGGCGGGTGTTTCTCAAGCAATAAAAACAAGCACAAAGGAATTAGCAAAGAGAGGTGCAAAGGAATTAGTAGAAACAGGTGTAAAGGAAGCAACAAAGGCAGGCGCAAAACAGACTGGCAAGGAGGTACTAGAACAGACTATCAAGAAACTGAAGATAAAACCGCCAAAGGTAGAAAAAGCTGTAAAACTCAAAGCCAGCGCGCCGAAACCGGA
The DNA here is from genome assembly GCA_001513545.1 of Clostridia bacterium DTU068. Taxonomy (GTDB): domain Bacteria; phylum Bacillota; class DSM-12270; order Thermacetogeniales; family Thermacetogeniaceae; genus DTU068. Next base: position 6,112 of record LFTQ01000185.1, read on the forward strand.
ACCTGCTCCAATTAGACCGCAAACTGTAAAGCCTCAGCAAACACCAGTAAGACAGCCGACAGTTACCCCTGCAGCCAGAACTGCTGCTGGTGGCACTACACAGGCGGGGAGGGCCGTTATAAT
>LFTQ01000040.1:0-1567 GCA_001513545.1 Clostridia bacterium DTU068
TGGTTTGAAGACACCATTACTTACTGCAATGGGATCATTCCCCAGGCTCTTTTCGCTTATTACTGTTATTGCAGTGATCGCCGGGCTTATCTTACAGCCCGGGAGTCCTTTTCTTTTCTCTGTGATCACCTTTTCGCTAAAGGCTATCTCAATATCGTAGGGAACAGAGGCTGGTGGCGGAGGGGAGAGAAAATCCCAAAGTTTGACCAGCAGCCTGTTGATGCCTGTTCGATGCTGCTGGCCTGTCAGGAAGCTTACCTGGCAACAGGGGACAAGGCTTATCGGGATTTGGCCCAGCTTGCCTATCAATGGTATCTGGGCAAGAATATTAATAAGCTTCCCCTGTACAATAAAGAGACAGGGGGCTGCTACGATGCTTTGACACCGGAAGGGGTCAACCTCAATCAGGGAGCAGAGGCTCTGCTCTCCTGGCTGTACAGCGGTCAAATGATGAAGGAGTGGCAAGGGAGTGAAACAGCTGCAGTTTCCACTGGGGGTTAATTACTGGCCTGCAGCTAAGGCTATGTACTGGTGGCAGAATTTTGACGCAGCTGAGGTTGAACAGGATTTCAGAAGACTGGCAGCTGCCGGTTTTCAGGTGGTGCGCATCTTTCTTATCTGGGAGGACTTTCAACCGGTACCTGACAAGGTTTCCTCCAGGAGCTTAGACTGCCTGGTTGCAGTTGCTGATGTAGCTGCATGCTGCGGGATAAAAATTCAGCCCACCTTTTTTTGCGGCCATATGAGCGGTGTGAACTGGATGCCGGAGTGGATGCTCTCTGGACCTGAGCAGGGGCGCTTTCCGGTGATGAGCCAGGGACAGCTGCGTTATCTGGGGATTCGTAATTTCTACAGCCAGCAGGAGATCATCGAGGCCCAAAAGCTACAGTGCAGAGAGGTGGCTCAGGCCTTGCGGGGCCATCAGACTCTGTGGGCTTATGATCTGGGGAATGAATCTTCTAATTGTGTTGTTCCTAAAGATAGCCAGGTGGCCAGGGATTGGCTGGCAGCTATGGTAGGGGAGCTTAAAAGGGTTTCCGATGTTCCGGTGACCATCGGCCTGCATGCAGAGGATCTGGAGGATGACCGCGGGCTTGGGCCAAAAGATGCTGCCCAATATTGTGATTTTTTGTGTATGCACGGCTATCCCTTTTATCTGGACTGGGTCGACCATCCGCTGGAGGTGGAGGTGCTGCCCTTTTTAGGGTTGCTCACAGGCTGGTTGGGAGGGAAAAGGGTGCTTTTTCAGGAGTTTGGGGTGTCTGATAGAATTCTGGAGAGAGAGTGTTCAGGGGATATAGAAGCAGCAGGTGCCTTTTATTATGAGCGGGCTTTGCACCTTCTGCAGAGAGCGGGGATGTGGGGCGCTTTTGCCTGGTGTTACAGCGACTACCAGCCACATCTCTTTGATAAACCGCCCCTTAAGGAAAATCCCCATGAAAGATCCTTTGGTTTGTTTAAGTCAGATGGCAGTCCCAAAAAGGCAGTGGGGGTTTTTCAGGAGTTTGCCAGAGGGGTGAAGGAGGCGGCAGACACCGGTGATGCTGCCTGGGACCTCTCCTGGCTG
>LFTQ01000040.1:1621-19496 GCA_001513545.1 Clostridia bacterium DTU068
GATTGTAGTGGGGGGAAGGAGCTTTGAAAATCGCTTTATTATCGCCTATAGCATGGAGAACACCGCCAAGGCATTATGGGCCCTGGGAGTATGTTGTTTCACTTCTTTGTGAGGGTCTGGTAGAAAAGGGGGTGGATGTTACCCTGTTTGCTACCGGGGACTCCCAGACTGCAGCAAAACTGGAGTTTGTGAGCAAAACCTCCTATGAAGAGGATAGGTCACTGGACCCCGAGGTCTGGGAGGCAATGCACATCGCTCATTTTTTTGAACAGGCTGAAAACTATGACCTGCTCCATAATCACTTTGATTTTTTACCCCTGACCTACAGCAGGTTGGTGAACACACCGCTGTTAACAACTATCCACGGCTTTTCTTCAGAAAAGATCCTCCCGGTTTTTCGGGAGTACAGTGAGCGGAGTTATTATGTCTCTATCAGCAACGCTGACCGGAGGCCCGGACTGCCTTACCTGGCTACTGTTTATCATGGCATCGATCTGGAGTATTATGAATTTGTACCGGAGAGAGGGGATTATCTCCTTTATTTTGGGCGCATTCATCCGGATAAGGGCACCTGTGAGGCCATTGAGATCGCCCACAGGTTCCAGATGAAACTGCTCATCGCCGGAATAATCCAGGATGAGGAGTACTACCGGGAACAGGTGGCCTCTGAGATCGATCAACAGCAGGTGGTTTACTTAGGGCCTGTGGGGCCTGAGAGAAGGAATCAACTGTTGGGGGGAGCCTATGCCCTCTTGCATCCCATCAATTTCGCAGAGCCCTTTGGGTTGAGTGTGGTCGAGTCTATGGCCTGCGGAACCCCTGTGGTTGCTTTTAATAAGGGATCCATGCCTGAGGTGATCAAAGACGGGGAAACAGGGTTTCTGGTGAACAGCATTGATCAGGCAGTTGAAGCACTAAAAAGAATCCCTGAGCTGGACCGTGAGGCCTGCCGCCGCTGGGTAGAAAACCGCTTTAGCAGAGAGCGCATGGTGGATGACTATTTGGCTATCTACAAGCTGATCCTGGAAAAAGAAAAACCCAGGTTGCGCTCTGCAAACACACCCTGGGGGCGTTGGGAGGTTCTGTTGGATGCTCCGGACCATAAGGTGAAGAGGATCACCGTACATTCCGGCAAGCGTTTAAGCTACCAGAAGCACTTTAAAAGGCAGGAGCACTGGTTTGTGGTGTCCGGGCAAGCCCTGGTAACCCTTGATGGTGAAAAGATACCGCTCAACCCGGGGCAGTCGGTGGACATACCCTGTGAGGCAGCCCACCGCATTGCTAATCCCGGGAAAGCCCCCCTCGTTTTCATTGAAACCCAGACCGGCAGTTACTGCGGAGAGGATGATATTATCCGCTTGGAAGATGACTACGGGCGTGTCTGATCTTCCCTTATCTCTTCTGGAATCAGGTCACCGACAAGGCCTGTGGCCAGACACATATAGGTATCAGCGGCTCCGTAATAAACAAGGATTTCATCCTCTGCTTCCAGGATCTCTTTATCTTCCGCCGGTACCGCTCCACAGGTAAAGACCACATTGGGAACCCAGCTCTCACCTGGCTTGCCGATCTCATATTCTGTCTCCGGGGTGAGGATGGGATTAGGTGAGCGGTAGATAACCCGCTCCGGTTGATCAAGGGGGACCACCATGACCCCCAACCGGTAAACCCTATCTTTGTCAACCCCATGATAGATCATCAGCCAGCCGTATTTTGTTTTGATAGGCTGTGCACCAGCCCCGATCTTCAAAAAGTCCCACATCTTACCGGGGCGCGGCCCCATGATGATGGTGTGGTCCCCTTTGGGGGCTGGGAATTCAAGTTTATCCATAAAGGAAACCCAAATGCTGGGCTCTATCCGGTGGTAGATCACATACTTGCCTCTAATCTTTTCCGGGAAGAGGATAGCATCCTTATCCCAGATATCCTGAAAGGCCAATCCCATACGCTCCCAGCGGTGGAATTCCCTGTTGAGAAAAGCGTCTACATGGATGGAGGCGGCAGCAATCTGGGCGGTCACACCATCATAAGCGGTGTAAAGCATGTAAAGGTGATCATCGATCACCACCACCCGGGGGTCCTCTACACCCTTTTTTTCCTCTTTGGTTCGGGGAGCGAAGATGGGATAGTCCAGGCGGTCCAATACCCTGTAACCGTCGGTAACAGCCAGGCCGATGCGGGAAACCTCATCATCCCCATAGGCCCTGTAGAGCAGATAAACATGCCCCCTGATCCTGACTGCGGCAGCATTGAGCACATATTTGCTTTCCCAGGGGTTTTCTTTGATGGGGCTCAGGATCGGGTTCCCTGAATAGCGTATCAGAGGCTTTGCGGGAGGATAATCCTGGGTCTCCTGGACAACAACTGTCACATCCTTTGGCTTAACACCCAACAGCACATCCAGCAGGTCATCATCAGCCTTGCCCTCTCCAATGGACTGGGCGATTCGCGGCAGGATTACCCCCGGGTCAAACCCCAATTCAGAATGGATTTCCTCCAAAAAGTCATGGTTAAACCACCTTTCCTCCACATGGGAAGACAAAGGTGTGGGGATCCCTGTCCCTCCTTTGCTGCTGTAGCTGGCCCAACTCCAAGCCGAACAGGGGACAAAGGTTCCATCTTCCAAGACCTGGCTTACACCGTAACTGTTGCACATAGCTTTAAGCAGTTTTGCCTGCCCTTCCTGTCCGGTCAGTGTCAGATTCTGAGCAAGGATGCGTATATTTCTCACCAGAGCCCGATGGTGGTAATTTTCGAAAATGTTGTAAGCTGAAAAAGGGGTCGATTCAAAGCGGCCGATGAGGGAGTTGCGGATCTTGGCTCCCAAATTTCTTCTTTCCTTCGCATAGGTTTCATACAAAATTGAGTAATTATGGGCGATCATGATCTGTCTGAGTATAAACAGGAAAAAGCGCAGTTTGGGGTATTTGCCCCCTATCCCTTTGCTCAAGGGGCTGACCACCAGCCTGGTGGTCAGTTTATTAAGATCTGAGATCTTCCCCAGTTTGAACGTTTTCCCCATCAATCCGCTGCCTGTGAACAGGGGTTTCAATTCTATCTCCATCATGTCTTCTGGGGTCAGGTTATCCACGATCCACAAAAGGGTGCGGTCAGCCCATTTGCGGGTTTCTATCAAATTGGCTATGGTGATCGCATCCCTGGGCAGCAATTTATCCAGCAGCTCCCGTGGTGTGTGGCAGTTAGCAGGTATCATAATATTCAAAGGAGGGAACCTCATTACCGCTTCCTCAAAAATTTCTTCCTTAATGCCGAAGATTTTTGGGTGCCCCAGGAAATCGAAGATGGCGTCAACAACCCCCCTTGCTCCCTCTTGGGTGTAGACATTTCCAGGGCATAGTTGATCAATGACCTGCTCCAGATCTCCCATAAACTGTTCCAGACGGGAGGCAATTGTTTTGGAAGAGGAGTCTGCAGGGATCAACAGATCCTTTTCCAAAAAGTCCTGGAATTTGCCTGTATAGCGGGTCTGCAACCGGTTGAACAGTTCGCTCATCCAGATCTCCTGTCCCCGCCATTGAATGGTTTTGGGAAGGACGATGGGTTTGCCGGGAATGAACTCCAGGTAGTCGGCAGGGATGATAGGGGGTTTGTGTTCCCAGGCTTTTTCCTGCCACTTTTTAATAAACCCGGCGCTGTGCTGCAGAAAACACCTTCTCTGCTCCTCTTTTTTATGTTCAGCCTGACTGGCAATAATGGCAGCAGCGTAAGTGCTTTTTTCACTGGCCAGTTCTTCTTGAATGTTTTCCAGGTGTTCTAAAAAGGAGGCCATTCTCCCGCAGAAAACCGCAGTCAGGGCATCCAACATATCTTCTTTACTGGCATCAGGTGAAAAGCTGTAATGGAAGAGGAGGGAATAGACCACACCGACCCATGTTTCTTCATCCAGGTAAAAGTCCCGGGTCGGAGAAACAGCGCTGCGTTCCAGTGCAGTTAATATAGTGCGGGGGCAGGTCTCCTCGAAAATGCTGTAATACTGGTTAAAGCCGTTGCGGAATTGGTGGATCAGTGCTCTGGTTTCATGGATCTGGGCTGTGGGCGGGTCCTGATATGGTTCTAAACCGCAGATATCAGGGGAATGGAGCACACATTTTTTTTCACTCCAGTGTTCTTCATCCCTTTTAATCCGCTCAAACATAAAGGAGGCAAAGTCTTTGAAAAGATAGATTAGTTTATCCAGGGAGGCATGCTCCATTTTGAACCCTAAAGGAACTTCACATATCCTTCTGTTTTGAATGATGGCTGTGGTGATCAGCCAGGGATCGATGCCAAAGCCTCTGGTCTGATCCACCCAAAACTTGATGGCTGTGCAGTATTCCTCCACAAGGTCATGGGAGAAGGCATAGATTCCGCATAAGGGGTCGGAGATCCTGTATCTGTAAAAGGTTTCGAAAAGCGGCCTGAGAAAGAGATTTCCCAATAAATCCTCATAATACTGGCGCTGAAAAGTGGTGAGCACAAGATCATAACCCTCCTGGAGGGGGTTAAGCAGCCTGGGGACGGAATCAGCCTTGAGGCCGAATCCCCTTTGCCCTACAGAATCGGCAGTCAATAAAACCAGGTCCGCATCCAGTTTATTGGCCACTTCCATAATAGCCCTGATGCTCATCCCTCTGCCATTGCTGCCCGGCAGCATCAGAAATTCCATATGGGGATATCTGAGCTCCATTTTCTTCACAGCCTCCAGAGCATCTGCACCGGCAGGGTCCCCCACACAGGTGATCAGTGTTTCTTCTGTTTTGTGGGTTGGGGAAAGGCTGTCTTCCACAACCTTTAAAACCAGTGGGAGGGTGTAGCTTTCATTGTAAAAGGGAACCCCTACCACAAGGTTCACACATTTGTATTTAGCAGCTTCTTCCAAGGGAGCCTTGATGCTCTGCTCAAAGAGCACCTCCTGGTCTAGGTCTTTAATATTCCCAATCGAAATCACCCACCTCTTGCTGCCTGATGGCATTTTTTATTACCGCGCAGTTATTTTGAAGCCCCTCTTTTGTTTTGGCTTCACATCTGGCTACCAGGACAGGTTGGGTATTGGATGCGCGCACCAGCCCCCAACCGTCATCAAATAAAACCCGTACCCCATCGATGTCGATAACTTCATATTGCTGACGAAACTGTTCCACAAGGTTCTTGACCACCTGGAACTTTTTCTCATCAGGACAGGGGATCCTGGTTTCGGCTGTGGAGTGATAATGGGGTATGTCAGCCAGCAGTTGGGAAAGTGGTTTATCTTGTTGGGATAAAATGCGCAACAACCTTCCTGTGGCATATAAGGCATCATCATAACCATAATATTCATCAGCAAAGAACATATGCCCGGACATTTCTCCGGTAAACACCGCCCCGGTTTCCTTCATCTTGGCCTTGATCAGGGAGTGTCCGGTTTTATAAAATATCGGTTTACCCCCTAACCGTTTAATTTCATCCACCAGGGATTGAGAGCATTTGACCTCTACAATAGCCAGTTCTTCAGGGTGTTTAGCCAGGATTTCCCGCCAGAAGAGACACATCAGTTTGTCACCCCAGACCACATTTCCCTGATCATCAACAACCCCCAGCCGGTCCGCGTCACCGTCATAAGCGACCCCTAGGTCGGCCCTATTTTTCAATACGGTCTTTTTGAGTTGGGCCAGGTTGGCTGTTTTTACCGGATCAGGGTGGTGGTTGGGGAAGGTGCCGTCAGATTCGCAATAAAGGGGAAAGACCTCACACCCCCAATTGTTCAGTATTTTTTCCGCAAAAAGGGATGCTGTACCATTACCGCAGTCCACAGCCACCTTTAAGGGGCGTCCGCCCAGTTTTATTTTGTCCGTTAGCATTTGAAGATATGAATCAACAACATCCCGCACATGGAGTGTGCCACTGCCTGAGCGAAATTTATTTGCGGTGATCATATCTCTCAGTTTGATGATCTGATCACCGTAAATAGTGCCCTCACCACAGGCAAGCTTAAATCCGTTATCCTCCGGAGGATTGTGGCTGCCGGTGATCATCACCCCGCCGCTGATCCCGAAATGCTCCCTGGCAAAGTAGAGGATCGGGGTGACCACTAGACCGATATCGATCACATGACAGCCTGAGTCCAGAAGTCCTTTCAGCAGCATCTTATGCAATCGATCAGAACTAAGGCGGTTGTCCCGCCCCACCAGGACCTCATTGGTGCCCTGTTCCTGTACATAGGTACCAAAAGCCTGGCCGATGAGCCTTACAGTATCATCAGTCAGATCCCGGTCCGCATGGCCGCGTATATCATATTGTCGAAATATTGCCTTATTCATCATAATATCTCCTTATAGCCATTTTCATTGAGCGCTGTAATAACCTTTTTCAAATCCTGTGCCTTATCTTTATGACAGATGAGAATACTCCCTTCATTTTCCACAACGATCAGATCATGAACCCCTAAGGTGGCTACCACCTTGTCAGAGACCTGCACCATGGTGTTTTTGGTGTCCACCAGCACACCCTGCCCCTCCAGGATATTGCCGTTTGGATCCTTTTTTTTGTAGGACTCCAAGGCGGTCCAGGAACCCACATCATCCCAGCCAAAATCCCCTATAGCCATCAAAACCCCCATGGTCTTTTCCATAACACCGTAGTCAATGGAAATCCTAGGAAGCCCCTCATATACCCTTTTGAGTGTCTGTGGGAATGACGGTGTGCCAACTGCCTTTTCGATTTTCTCCAGTCCGGCTGCTAAAACCGGCAGGTGTTCAGTGATCAGCCTTCTGATCCGGTCCGCTTGCCAGATAAAAATACCGCTGTTCCAGAAGTAGCAGCCTTTTTCTAAAAATTCCATGGCTTTTGCCAGATCAGGTTTTTCTATGAACTCTTTTACGTGATATAAGGGGATGCCTTTATGCTCCCGGTAGAATTCACCCTGTAAGAGATAGCCGAAGCCTGTCTCCGGGCGGTTGGCCGGGATGCCGATGGTCACCGCATGGTTTTGTGCGGCAGCAGCCTCAGCACCCTGTAATACTTCAATAAAGCGGTCTTGATCAGAGATATAATGATCTGCAGGAAGGGCCACCATCACCCCTGAGGGGTCCCTTTGCTGAATAATCACTGCCGCAAGGCCAATAGCTGCGGCTGTATCCCGACCACAGGGTTCAAGGATGATATTTTCCCTGGGAACATCGGGTATCTGCTGGTAAACGATCTCTTGATAATTATCTGCTGTAATAATGAATATCTTATCGGGGGCAATAAATTTTTTGACTCTGCCTACGGTTATCTGCAGCATGGTTTTGTTGCTGATCAGCGGAAGGAACTGTTTGGGATATTTCTGCCGGCTTTTTGGCCAAAATCTTTCACCCCGGCCGCCGGCCATAATAACTGCGTAGGTCATGGGTTTCATCCCCCTTTCAATTCTCTATGCATACCCAGCCAGGATTCTAAGACAGCCAAAAAACCAGTTGGGGCTGTGTTGATATAGCAAAAACATACTATACTGTGCAGTTATAGGCTGTGTCAGTTTTTAGAAACTTAAATAATCTCCACAGTTATTGCCATATATACTAATATTTTAACATTGGAATTATGGTAAGACAACCTGTTGAACAGAGGGGGGATGCTGTCATGGATTCAGGCAATGACATACTATAAGAATAATGTTACAATTTTTCATGGAAACTGCAGGAGGGAGGACAGTTGAGCAGTCCTCTTCTTATTCTGTACCGGCGTAATCAAATATAGTGTAATTCTTATATGTGTTTTTCAGGCGTTGTTTTGCTTTTTCACAGTATTCTTCCGAGATATCAATACCAATATAATTCCGACCGAGTTTACATGCTACTGTAGTGGTTGTCCCTACACCATTAAAAGGATCGAGAATAATGTCATCTTTATAACTAAACAATTTTAATACTCTTTCCACTAACTGTTCAGGAAACATAGCCGGATGTCCGAACTCTTTCATTTTCCTTTCGGGTGCAATACTCCATTTAGCTACAACCCATTGTTTAAATTCATCTGCACTAATATCGATTTTATTGTTATCTCCTTTTTTAACGAGGTCCCCCTTGCAGAAAACTTCAATAAATTCCCATGTGTATTTTAAATAAGGGCTGGCCGGACTTTTCCAGCTTCCCCATGCAGTATATTTACAATTATAATTATTCTTTTCCCAAATTATCTCGCCTTTCCACAGCATCTTATTCTGTAAAAAGAAATTGCTTATCATATGATGACTCGGTATGTAATCTGAAAAAAGTGGCTGAACATTTACCAGTATTCTGCCGCTGTATTTGGTAACCCTGATACATTCCTTAAATATATTAAATAATTTTGTGAAATAATTTTCCCAGTGGTTACTGTCATCATGGTTCTCATAATCAAGCCCAAAATTGTATGGGGGTGATGTAAATATAAGATCAACACAATTATCAGGTAATTGTGTTAAAAATTCCTCACTGTCAGCGCATATTATTTTATTTAAATATTGGCTGGGAAATTCATTATTCTGTTTTGAAAAATTATGTCCTTTAGCATAAAAGAACTTTTTCCTTTCCTTCTCTTTACCCTTTCTATTAGCAACCTTACGTTCCTTATTGTAACCGACAAATAATCTTTTACCACCTTTAATCCCATAACTACCAATAGATGATATTTGCTCATATGCTTTATGAAAAACACTTGTAGGGTCCAGGTTATACTTCGCAATCATGCTTCCGAACTTTTCCAAATCCAATTGATTTAAATAAATAATGATTTTGTCCCTTTCGACTGCTAAGTAAAAATCTTTTTTACTGAACTCTTTATTTATATTATTGATTAATTCTAATTCGCTGTTACTTAACTGATCATTGAATCTGACTTCGAGAACTTTATATTTTTCGTTATTCGCCATAAGAGTACATCCTTCCATTTTTCAATTAATAAGCAGATAGCATAAACTTGTATAAAAATTGCCATATCTTATATAATAAATCATTCACATAGAAGATGTCCCTGACTATATTTATACTATACTATTATATTATAAATAACAACAGAGGAACTGATAGGGAGCGGTTTGGAACTCTTCGTAGAAGCCCCTATGTTCGCACGTCATTATGTGGTATATGAACTGGAGGATCCTTTATAATAAAGGATAAGAAGGATTATACTTGATGAAATTCATCAAAACCGGTTTTTCAATTATAGATTGACAGGGAGTGTGTTGGAAATCGATAACAGTGAACGTGATCTAAGGTTTATGCGAGAGGCCATCAAAGAGGCCTACAAGGCCGCTGCCAAACTGGAGGTGCCTGTAGGTGCTGTGGTGGTTGAGGGGGATCAGGTGATCGCCAGGGGCCACAACCTCAGGGAACGGCTGGGTGATCCCACAGCTCATGCTGAGATGTTGGCTCTGCGGGAGGCGGCGTTTAGGCTGGGCAGTTGGCGTTTGAACGGCTGCACACTCTATGTTACCATGGAGCCCTGTCCCATGTGTGCAGGGGCGGCGATCCAGGGACGGCTGGACCGGATAGTGTTTGGCGCCTATGACCCCAAAGCAGGAGCTGCCGGGTCCTGTGTGGATCTTTTAGGGGAAAGCTGTTTCAACCATCAGGTAGAGGTGACCGGTGGTGTGCTGGAGGAGAAGTGTGCTCAGATTGTGCAGAACTTTTTTAAAAGGCTGCGCTCAGGGGAGCTGCCTGCTGACTCAACAGTCGGGGAAAGGGAAGCAGGGTGCTATCCCGGCCCTGATGGGGAGTAAACAGAAGTAGTGTGAGGTCTGTCAGGCCTTTGACAGGGTAAGGGGATCAGTATTATAATTTATGAGCAGTGTTTTTGCTGCCAACATTACCGACCATGTGGTCTTTGAAATACGGAGAGGTGGCCGAGTCCGGTTGAAGGCGCTCGACTCGAAATCGAGTGTGTTGTTAGCAGCAGCACCGTGGGTTCGAATCCCACCCTCTCCGCCAATCAAAACCTCCCATTTGTTGTGGGGGGTTTTTATATTAAGGCAGGAGCTTCCTGCAAACCCCAATTTATTGTTTATTAAATCTATTTGCCTTATAAATAAAGGTATTGTGTATTTGATGGGTAATAGTAGAAAGTATAGAAAGACGGAGGTGAAGCTTGATGAGGATTTGCCCTCAGTGTCAGTGTGAAATGCTGGAGGGGTTTGATGTTAAGGTTGAAGGTGCGGCCTATGGCATCAAAATATCTGCCGGTACAGGTATATTTGCAAAAAGGCTGGAAAAGCCTAAGGTAGCTGTTTGTCCTCAATGTGGTGAGATCTCATTATATATCGAGCATGTGGATCAATTAAGAAAAAACAGGGGTTGAGCTTTATTATGCAAAGGGGTGTGCAGCATCAGGATCGTTAGTTTAAAAATTACCGAACTATTGTTATTCCTGTTCACCTTTACCTGGGTATTGCTCTTTCCTGCAGGGTGTCAGCCGTATATCCAGGCGCCTTCAGCAGAACAAACAGAAGAGAAAGCGGTTCCATCATTACAGACGGTCTGTGCTTTTTATGTCAATGGCAGGGGTGAGGGGTCATCTTTTAATTCATTCGCTGAGAACAGAGGAGCAATTGATGAATTATCCCCTTTATGGTACCGGCTGCAGGGGGACGGAGTTTTGAAAGAGGATGTGGACAGTGAAGCGCTGGTGTTAGCAGAGGAAAGCAGCACTAAGGTGATTCCCTTGATTGCTATGGCAGGCAATAGGAGCAGAGAGGTGCTCATCAACCCCACTGCCAGAAAAGCAGCAGTAGAAAATATCAGCCGGGTTGTGCGGGACAACAGCTTTGATGGTGTCAATATAGATCTGGAAATTATCAGAAGTGAAGGTATGGATTACACAGATTATAAAGAAGGGTTTATAGCATTTTTATATGAACTGCGGGAGGAATTGCCCCAGAACAAAAGGCTGGATGTCTGTGTGCTCCCCCCTGTAAAACCCCCTTCCCATCTGGCACAGATTTATGATCTGAAAGAGATTTTCAAGGTAGCAGATAGGGTTGTTATGATGGCCTATGATTACAGCCATAGTGGTACAGAGCCCGGCCCTGTGGCTCCACTGTGGTGGGTGGAGGAGAATATCGAATATATGTTAAAGATGGGACTGCCCCCTGAAAAGCTTTCTCTGGGTATCGCCACATATGGTTATGACTGGCTGCTAGGCGGTAGAGGCGCAACTGCCAGGGGTAATGTTGAGATCAAAAGGATAGTTGAGCAGTACAGGGCACAGGTGAACTGGGATCAGGAAAACCAGGTGCCGGTCATCGATTATTCCGACCCTGAGGTCGGGGAGCGAGAGATATGGTTTGAAAACAATGCCAGTATAAAAAAGAAGTTGGAATTGGTTAATAAATATGGTTTGGCAGGTTGTTCCTTCTGGAGATTGGGGTTTGAGGAGCAGGGTTTGTGGGATCAAGTGGAAAAGTAATTGAAAATGGTGTGACAGCAACCCCGTCCCCTTGTCACACCCTTGTCACAGTAATTGAATAAAATAAAAAGGGGTTCATCTCTTGAACCCCTTTTCCATCAGTTAATAGCTTATCTGCTGAGCGACCCTGCTGCTTTCACCCGGATACGGGTGGCGTTCCCCGGGAGGTAGGCTAAGGGCACATCCTCCTGCTGTACAATGGTAACAGTATCAGGGTTGGCTCCGGCCCTGATCGCTTCTTCTCTTGCCAGGTTTCTGGCATCATCCATAGCCTGTTCTCTGGTCATATCGGAGAGGGAATAGATTTTATCCACTTCTCCACTTACCTGTGCGATGGCTGCACCCAGAGCATTGGCCACATCGAAGTTTTCAGGGCGGTGTACTTCACTTACACCCTCAAGTGTGCCATTGATGATGATACCGCCTCCGCCCACCAGGATCAGGGGGAGAGGGTCTTTGCTGACCTTCATTTTATCGATGGATTCTGCTACCATTAACATGATCTTTTCGTGAGCCTGCCGGGCAAATTCCATATCTATGCTTTTTGCCTTTTCTTTATCACCGATATCAGCCAGTCCAAGGCGCACAGCGATATCTGTGGCTGTTATTGTGTTGCCTCCAAACACCAGGGCTTCTTCAGTGAGCCGGTAGCCCACACTGTCAGGCCCGATTAAGATTTCACCGTTATCTTCACGGATGATAGTACCGCCTCCCAGGCCAATAGATACCAGGTCTGGCATGCGGAAATTGGTACGCACACCGCCGATCTCAACAGCAAGAGAAGACTCCCTGGGAAATGAGTTGGTAATAACCCCCACATCACTGGTGGTTCCACCCACATCAAGAACGATGCCATTTTCCACTTTGCTCAAGAAAGATGCTCCCCTGATGCTGTTGGTGGGGCCGCAGGCGATGGTCAGAATAGGGTAGCGCACCGCGTAGTCCACAGCCATCAGTGTGCCGTCATTCTGGCAGATATAAACCTTTGCATTTGTGACTCCCTCTTTTTTCAGTGCATCCACAAAGCTATTGGCAGTGTGACGGGCGATGTTGATCAGGGCTGCGTTAAGAATAGTGGCATTTTCTCTTTCCAGTAGCCCGATGGATCCGATCTCATGGGAGTAGGTAATAGGTATCTCTCCCAATTCGGATTTTATTATTTCCCCAGCCCGTTTTTCATGTTCCGCGTTGATGGGGGAGAAAACGGAGATGATGGCAATGCTGTCCACATTACCCTTTAATTCCTGTGCTATTTTTTTAATCTCTTCCTCATTAAGAGGGGAGATTTCCCGCCCATCGAATTCATGGCCGCCTTCTACCAGGTAGTATCTGCTTCCGATGGCCTCTTTCAGTTCTGGGGGCCAACCGGTTGTCGGTTCGATGGATTGGGTGGCCGGTTTTGCCAGCCTGATCACCGCAACCCGGCAGAGCCGTTTTCTTTCCACAATGGCATTGGTGCAGTGAGTTGTCCCCAGCATTGTGTAGTTGATCTCCTCCGGAGGGATGGCAGCATCCTCTAAAACAGTGCGCATTGCTGTGAAAATACCTGAACTCACATCCTGGGTTGTCGGTGTTTTTACCTTGGCCACAAGTTTAAGGTTTTCATCTACGATAACAGCATCAGTGTTTGTTCCTCCCACATCTATTCCCAGTCTGTAACTCATTTAGCGCACCTCCTTAACCAGTGTTTCTACAGGAACATAATCAACATCATAGCCGAAGTAGCGGGGGCCCACTGTTTCGATCCCCTTGGGGGTGCGCCATTTTTCATCACAGGGGATGCCTACAACAACCACCCGCTGCCCGTAGCGCAGGCCTTCTGTGGTGATAGGGATGGCTGTTTCCGCATCAACAGTACAGATCAGATCAGGCACAGTGGCAGCGACCCTTCCGTCCTGTATGGCGATCAAATTTTCATTTTGGAAGTGGAGTTCCAGTTTGGATCCCCGGAAGTCATCGATCCCCGAAATGATTGCCTGACCCCGCACAAAACCTCCGGTGGTGCGCCGTATCACATCCCCGATTTTACCCTTAAAGAGGGGATAACCCCCTGTTACCTTGATCAGGGCTGCTACCGGGTTCTGGTCATTCTGCCGGGCCAGGCGGATGGCTTTGCCGATTTCCGCAGAATAGGTGACTATGTTTCTGATCCCTGCTTTTTTGACATCCTTCCCGGTCATAGGGTAGATGGCGATCATCACTGATCCACCCATCACCACAGTTGCATTGCGGGCCAAGTTTTCAGTCCAGAAGTTGTCCACAGTCTTTAACAGCATGGTGTTCCCTTTTTCATCAGCGATCACCATTGGTGTGGCAGATATCCCATAGAGGTGATAGGTGACCATCTGCAGCTCTGGAAACGCCCTTCCCATTCCATCGGCATCAACCAGGGGGAGTTTTTGAGTTGCAGCAACAGCGATAGGGATCATGGAGTTTACTCCTCCTGCTTCAATGGGAATGGTGGCATAGATCTCTTTGCCTAGATAGTCCTTCAGCATATTAAAGGCACGAAACACCTCTTCACCTGAAGGCACCTTTTCCACCAGTACTGTAGGGGCACCCATCATGGCTGCAGGGACAATCTGGGCGTCATCAGGCAGTTGTTCCACATTGAGCAGTTCCACAGGGCCATATTTTTCAATAGCCTGCAGAGCCATTAGTTTGCCCACATAGGGGTCGCCCCCGCCTCCTGTACCTAAAAAGGCGGCTCCAATGGCGATATCCTCAACCATTTGCGCATCAATGTAAGGCAATTTGTTTCACTCCTATTTAAAATATTGATTAGGAAAAAAATTATCAGCTGCTAATTTATTTTTTTGCTGCTAAAGCGAAAATTACGTTTCCTACCCAGTAAAGAACCGCAGCGGTAAATAGGGAGTTAAAAGCCGGGATCCCCCACTGGATGAAATAACCCACCAGGAAGGCACAGATCCAGCTGACAATGGCTATCGGGTTGATGTTTTCTACACTGTCAGGGAGCTTATTCTGTGCCCGGGAAACATCCAGCGCTTCACGGGAGCGTTTGAGAATAAAGTAATCAACAATAATGATCCCTCCTACCGGCGGCAGTGCCACACCCAACAGGGTGAGGAAGCCTACAAAGCGGTCCAGGATGCCCAGCACAGAGCCTAAGGTACCCAGGACGCCGATCACCAGTGTGATGGTTGCTCGGCTCATCTTCATTCCGAAAGCGGTGTCCAGGAAATTGGATGTGCCTAAGGAGGCTCCGTAAAGGTTCATGTCGTTGATTTTGATGGTGGCGAAAATAACCAGGGATGCGGAGAGCCAGCCACCCAGAGTGAGCATGATGCTGACCACATCCGGGCTTCCTACTGCGTGTGCCATGAGCACACCGAGGGTGTTGACGATCAGTTCTCCTAAAAAGAGGCTGAGAAAGGTCATCCAGAATACATCTTTGATGTTTCGGTTAAAACGGCTCATATCTGGAGTAATGATGGCTCCTACCATGAAGCCGCCGGCAACCATGGTGACAGCCACCCCGAAAGGCATTATAGCACCGGGAGGTGCCATATTGATCAGATCGCCGAGATTGTAATCAGTTAGCATTTTATAGGTGGCAAAGGCCATCGCGATTAAAAAGCCAGGTACTGCGATATTAGCAGTCCAACTGATTGTCTTATAGCCGTAAACCACCAAGAGGGTGACTGCTAATCCTGTGATA
The DNA here is from genome assembly GCA_001513545.1 of Clostridia bacterium DTU068. GTDB lineage: Bacteria > Bacillota > DSM-12270 > Thermacetogeniales > Thermacetogeniaceae > DTU068. The sequence goes on from LFTQ01000040.1 coordinate 16,701, forward strand.
ACCATCATCACCTGCAGGTTAACAGACCCTCCCAAGGCCTGTACGATCCCTTCCGCGAAAACAGAGTTTTGAATTCCGAACCATCCGATACAGGAAATAGCGATGATAAAACCTATCAGACTGGACCCAAAGCGTCCGAAACCAGTCCATCTGGTGAGGACGCTGGTAGATAGCCCTTCTCGGCAGCCGGCAACACCGATCAGGAAACTTACGATTTCCAGGAGCACGCAGCCAATGATTGTGGCCAGTACTGCGTCTCTGGTGGTCATCCCGAAACCTAGTGATGCTCCTAGAATAAGTTGGGACAGGGTAGCAACAGTGCCGAAGCGTATCAAAAAAACCTCCCACATCGGCCTTCGTGCTTCAAGTGGTGTGCGCTCCAGTGCGTAGTCCTCTCCTACTTTCATGACTGAATCTTCTACCTCCTTGATAAATTAATATTTAATAAAAATGATAATAAAGCCGCTTGTGAAAATGTTGTTGACCCATTGTTTAAGATTGATATAAAAGTTATACAAACACGGGGTAGGAGGTCAAACCATTATAAAATTTTATATCTTATGATTATATCATAAACTATTATCCGGAGCGAAAGATTATATTTCCAACTGTTTATATTTATACAGCTAACCGCATTGTTTTCCGACCTGTTGATATCAATGCTCTGATTTTGGACTGGCCTTTTACGGACCTATTTTTGTAAATAAAATTATTGCTGCAGGGAATGAACCGGAATCTTTTTGACAATGAGTTGTTGTAATTGCATTCAACCGTATATTCTGATAATATAACAAACAGCATTTGTCAAAGTTTAACATCCTTCCACTAAAACAGATGAAAACTTCCGGGATACTATATTATGAAGGCAAGAACTGTAAAGTGGAGCGGGGATGAATATATTGGGGGAGAAGGCTATGGATCGTACTGATGTGCCAAAAAAGGGCAGCAGTTACCGTTGGCTGGTATGGGGTATTATGGCTGTTGCTTATCTTGTGGTGTTTTTTCACCGCTTGGCTGCTGGGGTGGTAAAGGATGATCTGGTCACTGCCTTTAATATTTCCAGCACAACCTTTGCCAATTTGGGTGCTGCCTATTTTTATGCTTATATGCTGATGCAGTTTCCTACAGGTGTATTGGCTGATACCTGGGGGGCTCGGAAAACTGTGACTACTGGGATGCTTTTAGCTGCTGCCGGTTCCATTGTTTTCGGGTATGCCCCATCTGTAGGATGGGCCTTTTTGGGGAGACTGTTGGTAGGGATCGGGGTATCAGTGGTTTTTGTCTGTATCCTGAAAATACTGGACCAGTGGTTCCGGCCACAGGAGTTCAGCACTATGTCAGGTGTTACATCTTTTATCGGCAATCTGGGCGGACTGTTGGCACAGACACCGCTGGTGTTCATGGTAGCTGTTTTGACCTGGAGGCACACCTTTGCTGTGATCGGTGTGGCTTCACTCCTCATAGCTGTTCTCTGCTACCTGATTATTCGCAACACTCCTGGGGAGATGGCAGCAGCTGGTACAGTTTCCACAAAGGCTGAAAAGGCTCCTTTTCTCCAGTCTCTGGTTGCGGTTCTGACTAACCCCCACACCTGGCCGGGGTTTTTCGTATTTGCTGGCTTTTTTGGTGCCTATATTGCTTTTTCAGGGACCTGGGGAGTTTCCTATATGATGGATGTGTACGGTCTGCCAAAGAGCGCGGCTGCCAATTATCCAATGGTGGCTACACTGGGCTTAATGCTGGGGAGCATAGCCATCGGTGGGGTTTCAGATAAGATCAAAAAGCGGAAAATACCGATGATCTGTTTCGGTATCTGCTATCTGGCCACCTGGGCTGTGCTGGTTTTTGTAGGAGGAGGCAAACCTCCGCTAGGGATTCTCTATCCCCTCTTTTTCCTGATGGGCTTCAGCTGTGCCACTTTTATTCTCTCCTTTGCTGTTGCCAAAGAGGTGAACCCGCCACAGATGGCTGGGGTGTCAACTTCTATCGTTAATACCGGCGGTTTTTTTGGGGCTGCCGTCTTGCCCATTTTGATGGGGATCTATTTTGACCGCTATGGTGATGCACTGGCAATAACTGCTCTTTACCGCAATGGTTTTTTGATTATGTTTGCGGCAGTGTGCATCGCGATGATCGCTGTTTTATTGGTTAGGGAAACAGGGTGTGTTAATGTGTGGAAAAAGGAAAATACCCTTGACAGATAGCTGTTTTTCTTGTATGCTTGAGTGCGCTGCAGTGAAAGATGATTGCTTTTAGTTTGTTTGCTTGTGTCTGAAAAGATGATATAATAGATTACTGAGAACAGCGCGGAGAGATGGCTGAGTTGGTCGAAGGCGCTCGACTGGAAATCGAGTAGGCGGGGACAAACCTCGCCTCGTGGGTTCGAATCCCACTCTCTCCGCCATTTTTGTCTGCGCCCATAGCTCAATTGGATAGAGCGACAGACTTCGGATCTGTAGGTTGGGGGTTCAACTCCCTCTGGGCGCGCCATTACAAAGAATAAATCATGGTCGTGCTAGATGGGGAGGTAGCGGTTCCCTGTAACCCGCAATCCGCTATAGCGGGGTCGAATTCCAGCCCGAGGGTATGCCTTGTGGGGCTGCCCGGTGTAAGTGGTGTTGACCTTTGGGTCCCGCGCAGCAGGAACCCATGAACCCCGTCAGGTCCGGAAGGAAGCAGCGGTAAGTGGTGAACTCCTGGGTGCCGCGGGGGTGCCTGAAACGAGCTAACTGCACCGGTAACGCCTGGAAGGTATTATTCGGAGGCAGGTGCACGGCCTTAATTTTTGGTGGTTGG
>LFTQ01000040.1:19541-20768 GCA_001513545.1 Clostridia bacterium DTU068
TGGTGGTTGGCTATTAGTCTGACTTTTACACCAAACCGCGGAAAAAAGTCCGCTATCCCTTGACACACGTGGGATAGCGGTTTTTTGTTTCTAATATTCCAACGACCAACCACCAACGACCAACGACTAATATTCCAATCACCAACGACTAACGACCAACGACCAACTTGCTATTTAGAGGCAGTTATAATATATTTAATTTGTATCAGCTGGGGGTATAGGAATGGAACAGGTGGCTTTATACAGGGAATGGCGGCCGCAGTTTTTCTGTGATGTTGTCGGGCAGGAGCATGTCTGCCGTACTCTGCAGAATGCTGTGATGATGGGGCGTACAGCTCATGCTTATCTTTTCTGTGGACCACGGGGAACCGGGAAAACCAGCACCGCCCGCATTCTGGCCAAATCTTTGAACTGCATAAATCTAAATGATGGCGAACCCTGCAACAAATGTCCTTCCTGTGAGAGCATCACCAAAGGAATATCCCTCAATGTGATCGAGATGGATGCCGCCTCCCACCGGGGGATCGAGGAGATCCGGGATCTCAAACAGAAGGTTGGTATGGCACCCAGTGGGGGGAAATATAAGGTTTATATCATTGATGAGGTCCACATGCTGACTGGTGAGGCCTTTAACGCTCTGTTAAAAACCCTGGAGGAGCCTCCTGCTCATGCGGTTTTCATACTGGCTACAACAGAGGCCCATAAGGTTCCTTTAACTATACTGTCCCGCTGTCAGCGCTTTGACTTCCGGCGGCTCAGCCGTGCTGCCATTAAAGCCCATCTATCACAGGTGGCTGAGGCCAAAAAGTGGACAGTGGAGGATAAGGCCCTGGATCTGATCAGCCGCCAAGCGGGAGGTGCTCTGCGTGATGCTCTGGGGCTCTTAGATCAGGCGGCAAGTTTCGCCGGAGGGAAGATCCGGAGAAAGGATATCGAGTTTTTAACCGGTGCTTTAGGGCAGCAGGAATTAGAGGGGATTGTTGCTGCAGCAGCCGGGTGTGATGTGCCTGCAGTCCTCAGGCAGTTAGATGAGCTTTTTGAACGGGGGTGTGACCCGCGGCAGGTGCTGTTGCAGCTGGCAGATCATGTGCGGGATTTGCTCTTTGATCAGAATACAGGGAGCAGAGAACAGAGCTTTTACGCCCAGTTCTTAAGAGGCATAGCCCTGGCTGAGGGGGAGATGAAGGGCAGTTCCAGGCCGGATCTTATACTTGAACTGACTCTCCT
>LFTQ01000040.1:20916-47429 GCA_001513545.1 Clostridia bacterium DTU068
AGAGGGAGATCAGCTGTTTTTGGCAGCACCTTCTTTTTGTTGTGATCTGATCAAGCCTGGTAAGGATGCTTTTAACTTTATACAAAACAAACTGCGGGAATGCGGTTGTACATTGAAATTGGAATTGGAGGCTGAGGGGGAAGCCAGCAAAACCCCTCAAAAAGAACTCAAAGAGTTTAAAAAAGTTGAAGTTTCTAAGGAATCTAAGGAAACCCACAGTTATAAGGAAACTAAAGAACAATCGGAGTTATTAAACTTGGCGTTAAGCTTGTTTGATGCCAGGATTATTAAAAAGATGTAAAGGGAGGGCGCATAAATGGGCTTTGGAAATATGCAGAAGATGATGAAGCAGGTTCAAAAGATGCAGAAGGAAATGGCCCGGGTACAGGAAGAACTGGCTGAGATCACTGTGGAGGCCAGTGCAGGAGGCGGTGCTGTGAAGATCGTAGCCAACTGCCATCAGGAACTGCAGGAGGTGCATATTGATCCTGCAGCAGTTGACCCTGATGATCCCACACTGCTGGAGGATCTGGTTTTGACTGCGGTCAACGATGCCCTGAAGAAATCCCGGGAAAGGGCAGCAGAAGAAATGGAAAAGGTAACCGGCGGTTTGAAGCTCCCGGGGCTTTTTTAGGGAAACGCAGGTGATGGGTTTTGCATCTTTATCCTAGCTCATTGGCAGCATTGATTGAGGCCCTGCGCAAACTGCCGGGTATCGGGCCAAAAACCGCCCAGCGCCTGGCGCTTTATCTCCTCCATGCACCTGAGGGAGAGGCGGAAGGGCTTGCTCAGGCCATCCTTGATGCCAGAAAAAAGATTTTTTTCTGCTCTGTCTGCGGAAATCTCACAGATGCAGACCCCTGTGAATTGTGCCGGGATGAAAAACGGGACAGGTCTTTGCTCTGTGTTGTGGAATGGCCCAGGGATATAATAGCCTTTGAGCGCACCGGTGAGTTTTCCGGTGTGTATCATGTACTCCATGGGGTTCTTTCCCCGATGGATGGCATCGGTCCAGATGATCTAAAAATTGCGGACCTGTTAAAGCGGGCAACCAAGGGGGATATAAAAGAGGTAATCCTGGCCACCAATCCCAATGTGGAGGGAGAGGCTACTGCTCTTTATCTGGCTCAACTTCTCAAACCCATAGTTCCCAGAGTAACCAGGATTGCTCATGGACTCCCTGTGGGAGGGGATTTGGAGTTTGCTGATACCGCTACTTTGAGCAGGTCACTGTTGGGCAGGCAGGTTATTTAAAGTAACTTTTTTCCTCCTGCGGGCAATTTTTTAAGCTTATAGTCATAGACTATAAGGAGAATTAAATAATTGCTCAGGGGGAATTATTGATGACCGGTTGGTTCGCAAACCAAACCCGTAACCTTGCCGGATTCTTCCAGAATGAAGAGCGGAATGAGCTTAATGATGATCATATAGCTCTGGCGCAAGCTCACCGTGAATGGCAGGCAGCCCGGGAATTTTTTGAACAGGCAACGGACCCCGATCTGGTGGATTATGCCATCCTTTCCTTAAAGGCCGCCGAAAGACGCTATGTCTATTTATGGAAGAAGATACGGTCTGGGAAGGATTAGGGAGGAAAAATAATGGCCGGTAGTGTTATAGGGGTGCTGTTTGGCCTTTTTTTGTTGTTTTTGGTGGGACAGGCTTTTTGGAGACAGATACGCTTTCTTCTCTATATCGGGGTGCGTATGGTTTTGGGTGGGTTGTTTCTCTTTTTGGTTAATTTTTATGCCGGATCAATGGGTTTTACATTAGGTGTCAATCCGGCTAGCATTATAACATTGGGACTGCTAGGTTTCCCGGGTTTTTTGCTGCTGACTGCTCTGAAATTTGTAGTGTGATTTAGTTGGTAAGTTCTTGACCTTCCTCCCTTCTTTTGCATATAATCAAGTTGTCTATTCCGGAATCACTAGTTGTCCTACTACAACGGAGCACCAAACCGGCGGTGCTCTTCAAATTTAGAGGTAATCTCCATGAACCCGGAAAAACTGCCGAAACGTGTGCTAGAGGCGTATATTGGTGAGTATGCCAGTGGGAAAAGTGAGAACGCTGTTAACCGTGCCCTGGATCTTGCTCATCTGGGGCGCAAGGTGACCCTGGTAGATCTGGACCTGGTGGAACCCTGTTACACGTTGAGACCGCTGAAGTGGAAGTTGGAGGAAGAAGGGGTTACTGTACTGGCCTGGGATACTGGGGAATTGATCGGCCTGGGGGAAACAGGCAATATTTTAAAGCCGGAGGTTCGTTTCTGCCTACGGCACCCGGGTGATGTGATCCTTGATATCGGATATGGTTCTTTCGGCGCCCAGGTACTCAATCTAGTGGAGGGTGCAGAAGAAGAGCAGGATCTGAATGTTTATGCGGTCATCAATATCGCCAGACCAATGACCGGGACCGTTCCCGATATAGTTGATCATGTTCGGTCCCTGGCAAGGGTTGATGGATTAATCAACAACTCCCACCTGGGAGAGGATACAGATTTGGATTTTGTCAAACAGGGTGCTCTGATTGTAAAGGAAGCTGCTGCTATTCTGGGGCTACCGGTCGTAGCCACATCAGTGATGGAAGAGTTGGCGCCTGCCCTTAGAAAAACCGATTGGTATGGGCATCCGGTGCGTGTGATCAAAAGGTATTTACCCCAGGCTTTTTGGTAGTGGTAAATGCTGTGTATTTTTATTTTCTTGAGATTTAGAGAAAGATACTAGGGGGTGTTACTGAAATGGGTGTTATTGAAGGAGAAAAAAAAGCTTTTATGACCGGCAATGAGGCTGTGGCTTGGGCTGCACTTGCTGCCGGAGCAGAGATCATGTATGGCTATCCTATCACTCCGCAGAATGAGATTATGCAGTATTGGACACGGCTTGCCCCGAAACATGGAAGAAAATTTCTGCAGACAGAGGACGAGCTGTCTGCAGGGTTTACCACTATAGGGGGGGTATTGACCGGAAAGAGGGCTTTTACAGCCACCGCGGGGCCGGGGAATGTGCTGATGCAGGAACCGATGTCCATGGCAGAAGCCATGCGCATTCCAACTGTTGTTGTGGTGCAGCAGCGGGGAGGCCCTTCTACTGCAACAGTGATCTATTCTCAGCAGGAAGTTACCTTGACCTGTTTTGGAGGTAATGGAGAGGGACTGCGGGTGGTGTATTCTACATCTTCTCACCAGGAGTTGTATGACTATACCATCAAGGCTTTTAATACAGCCTGGAAGTACCGCTTCCCTACTTTTGTGTTGGCTGATGGTTATCAGGCGAAAATGCGGGAGTCCCTGCTGATCTATGATCCAGAGGAGAGGGGTATCGAAATGGTTCCCACAGAAGCCTTTGTGGGGAAACCGGGGATGCCCGGGGAAGACCGCCCACCTGCTCATCTGCGCAATACCTATAATATTGAAGAAGAATTAGAGGAAGTCCTGAAGAAGGACATCCAGGAGTATGAGCAGATGGCGCCGGAGATTATCGAATACGATGAATTCAATACAGATGAAGCCGATATTTTGGTCATAGCCCATGGAGTTGTTTTTCGCTCTGCAGCCATGGCGGTCAGGAAGCTGGCTGATGAGGGACAGAAAGTTGGTTACTTCCGTCCCATCACACTGAGACCCTTCCCACAGGAACAGCTGCGTCAGGCGGCAGCGAAGGCAAAGCAGCTGATGGTTGTGGAATCAGCCTATGGACAGTTGCTGAAAATCGTCAAAGATAACCTTTATGGTATGGATCTGCCTATTCACACTCTCCTGCGCCCTGGTGTAGGTGTTACACCTGAAGAGGTTCTGGCGGACCTGAAAAACGTATTAGAGGGAAGGGAGGACTAGTGATGGATATACAACCGAAAATGCCGAAAAGCTGGAATCCAGCATCCAAACCCCATAAATTCTGCCCTGGTTGTGGACATGGGCTGGTTTTGAAAGCACTGGGGCAAGTGATCGATGAAATGGGGATCCAGGACCGGGTGGTATTTGGATGTGATATCGGGTGCTCCCTCCTATCCTGGGACTTCTTCAATGTGGATACAGTCCAGACCCACCACGGGAGAACCACACCGGTGATGGTGGGTATTAAAAAAGCAAGGCCTGACAGGATAGTGATCGCCTATATGGGTGATGGTGGTGGATATGCCATCGGGTCCCAGCACCTGGTTAATGCTGCCACCAGGGATGATAAAATCACAGTGATTTTGGTCAACAACACTGTTTATGCCATGACCGGAGGGCAGATGGCCCCTACCACCATGCCCGGCCAGAAGACAGAGACCACTCCTTTTGGCAGGGATGTAGCTCAGGCCGGTTATCCCATGATGGGGCCTGAAATGGTAGCAGCCATAACCCAGGAGGGCGCCTATGTTGCCCGGGGGAGTGTGGCCAGATTCCGGAAACTGAAGGAATACATCAGGAAAGCCCTGGAGAACCAGCTGGCCATGAGAGGGTTTTCCTTTGTGGAGGCCCTATCCACCTGCCCCACCAACTGGCGTACCAATGCTGAAAAGACATGGGAGTTTGTCGAGAAAAAAATGACCGAGCAGTACCCTCTCGGCGAACTGAAAGTCCCTGTGATCAAGGAGGGATAGGGGATGGGTGAAGCTGTTAGAATAGCGATTGCAGGTGAAGGCGGCCAGGGAGTCCAGTCAGTGGCTATGATCCTGACCGAGGCGGCAGCCTTGGATGGAAAAGAGTTTCTGTATATTCCCAACTTTGGTGTAGAACAGAGGGGTGGGGTATCTATCGCCTTTGTCCAGATCAGTGATGAAAAGATCGGCGCGCCGAAGTTCAAAACCGGTGATATTGTGATTGCCCTCAGCGACCGGGCGGTCCGGAGAATGGGTATGCATGTGGGCAGTGAGACCCTGTTTATCTATGATGCCGGTATCAAGGGGATCGAGGATGACCTGCCGAAAAACGCCAAGAAAGTCATGGCAATCCCCGCACTGGAAAAAGCAAATAAAGAACTGCACCCGCGGGTTTTCAATGTGTTGATCATGGGTGCTGTGATCGGGGTTACCAAAGTGGTTACTTTAGAGAAAGCAAAAGAAGCGATTGAGAAAAAGCTTGGCTATAAATTCGAACAGAACCCTGAACTGAGGGAACTGAACTTCAAAGCCCTGGAGAGGGGTTACCAATTGGTAGCAGAAATGGGGGTGGCCTGAACATGAAAAAGGCCGCATTGAAAGCTATAAGCAAAGATGTACATAAAGGGAAAGCAGTATTCAGCATCTTCCCCGGTTTATGCAAGGGATGCGGGCTTTGCCGGGAAAAGTGTCCGGAAGAAGCTTTAAGCTGGTCTGAAGAGCTGGGGGTTTACGGCACCCCAACAGTGGTTCCTGATCCTGAAAAGTGCAAGGCCTGCCGCATCTGTGAGCAGGTTTGCCCGGATTGCGCCATTGCTATCATCCGTAAGGCCAGGGAAGAAAAAAAGTAAGCAGTCAAGCTAATCAAGATCTGGAGGCCGGCTGTGCTGACAGCCGGCTTTTCGATTTCTTTGATAATTGACAGGATGCTTACCGCATAGCTGAAACACCCTACTTTTTTATCAACTTTTTGTCAGGTTGCAGGGGAATATTTCCGTTGGTGCTTTTTCTGGTCTTCTCTTATGACATGATATATTAGTTTAGCAAACAGTTAACATGTTAAAACCAATATTGATTATTTATATTAATTTTTCCCTTATCTAGAAGGAATTTCGGGAAATGACCCGAATATATCCAGATAAAGGACTTAAATCCGAGGAGGGCAGTCGATGATCACCTAGGACTTTTCGCCTTACTATCTAGGATTGGAGGGATGGGAGTGAAGAAAAGCTTACCTGAGGTGTGTTACGCCTGTGGAAGTAAGCATGCCCGTCCAAGAAACATCGGCGGAACAAGATATTTTCTGTGTGATCAGTGTTATGCTCACCATGTCTGGGCCAATCATATAGCAGTGGAATATTTGAGAAACAAGGGGTCCGATAATGGTGATGATGAGAGGAAGAAACAAGAATGTGAAGCGGCTACTTTGATTTGAGCCCTTTTGTCTATACAATATCACATGATCATGGAACCGATTCTGTGAGAAAACAGCATCTAATATAGTATTGCTCTCTCTAAAAGGGGATGGGATATGCCTATTCTGCGTATAATAGTAGAAGATACGCAGGGAGGGGAAAGGATGGTCCAAAGGAGAATCAGGAGGAAATCTACGGGAAGGAAGGGTGTGTTATTGCCCATCTGTATGATCTGTGAACAAACACCTCCCCGAGGTATTGCAGGGGGAATTGTGGTTTCAGGGTGTTTTCTTTGCACAGGCTGTGAAAAGGAAATTGTAGAAACAAGGGTAGGGGACAGCCGCTATTGTGATATAAAAGAAAAGATTAAAAGGATTTGGCACCATGGAGTGCCATAAGCCACCGATATAAAACTCGACTGGACTGCGCAAGTATCAACTTGCGTTTTTTATTTTTCTGTGGAAAAGGCCGATGGGGTTTTTGCTGGCATCACTGAAGGGATATGGTAAAATAACTAGTGATGGCAGTTTTTTTATACAGTAGATCACTGGGTGGTGGAGGATATAGGGTTTAAAGGGGTGCCCCTGCTGGCAGCACTTGCCCGCCACGCAGGGGAAGGGTATCTCAGTTTTCATACACCAGGGCACAAACAGGGAGCAGGTGCTTTTTCAGAGTGGCACAGCTTGTTAGGGGATATGGTTTTTCAGCTGGACCTTACAGAACTTCCGGGGCTGGATAACCTTCAGGACCCTCAAGGGGTTATTGGAGAGGCACAGGATAGAGCAGCCGCTTATTTTGGAGCAGGTGAGACATTTTTTCTGGTAAACGGCACTACCGCCGGCATTCTTGCTGTTATGCTGGCTGTGAGCGGACCCGGAAAAAAGGTTGTATTGCCCCGGGTCAGCCATCAGTCAGTGATCAACGGTTTGATCTTGAGCGGAGCAAAGCCTGTGTATTTACCAGTTGAGTATTCTCCTGATTTAGGGCTGTTAGGCCAGGTTGAGACCTGCCGGCTAGAGAGCATTTTGATTGAGGAAGATAACAAGGAAAAACCACTGGTTGTTCTGCTGCACCCCAATTACTACGGATTGGCCGGAGATCTTGGTCAGCAGGTAAAAACAGCACACCGGCAAGGGTGTGTGGTGCTGGTTGATGAGGCCCACGGAGCCCATTTTGTAGCCAGTGATCTCTTCCCGGTAACTGCGCTCCAGGCAGGTGCCGATTTTGCGGCACAGGGTGCCCATAAGGTGTTGGCGGCCTTTACCCAGGCGGCTTTTCTCCACTGCAGGGAGGAGGGTGACCAGCGGATCAGGGATGCCCTGCGGCTGGTTCAGTCCAGCAGTCCCTCCTATCTGTTGTTGGCCTCTTTGGATGCTGCCCGCTATCAGTGTGAGCAGGAGGAGGAGCAGTGGGAGGCTGTGGCTCATCTAGGCCATAAACTGCGTCTGGAGATCTCCCGGATTCCAGGGCTTTTTGCCCCAGGGAGTGAACTTTTTGAGGTACCCGGTGTATGTGAGTATGATCCTTCACGACTGATCGTCAATGTGAGAGAGCTGGGGATTACGGGTTTTGAGGCTGCAGACTGGCTGTGCAGCCGGAAAAGAATTCTGGTAGAGATGGCTGATCTTTATAATGTTGTTCTTATTCTAGGCCCGGCCAGTTTGGGAAATGCTGATCTTATGATGGATGGTTTTTCCTCACTGGCTGCTGCTTGCTCTACCAGCAGGAAAAGCCGTTCCGCTCCCGATTTCAGGGGACTGCCCCTTCCTCAGCAGCTGCTGACACCACGGGAGGCCTTTTTTGCAGATTTCTCGCTGGTTCCCTTGGACAGTGCACCGGGTAAGATCGCTGCTGAGGTGATCACCCCTTATCCACCGGGAGTGCCTGTGCTCTGCCCGGGGGAGCGGATAGATGGTGAGGTGCTGGATTTTTTACGTGAATGGGAAAGGGCTGGTGGTAGTTGGCCAGGCCGGAAAAAGGGTTTGATCAGAATTGTTGCAGGGAGTTGAGCTGGTGGAATATTCAGGGAAGCTGATTGTTTTTGAGGGGCCTGATGGAGCGGGAAAAACCACACAGGTGAAGCTGGCTGCTGAAAGGCTGCAAAGACAGGGCTATTCTGTGGTGATGACCAGAGAACCCGGGGGAACCCGGCTGTCAGAGGTGATCAGGCAGGTTTTGCTGGATCCCGGTAACAGGGAGATGTCACCGGTGACTGAAGCACTGCTTTATGCAGGGGCTCGTTCCCAACTGGTGGCTGAGGTGATCCTCCCGGCATTGGCTTCAGGAAAGATTGTTCTCTGTGATCGTTTTGTGGACTCCAGTCTTGCTTATCAGGGTTTTGGACGGGGTCTCGATTTGGAAATGCTGCGGCAGGTTAACCGTTTTGCTTTAAATGGATTGGGAAGGTTCTGCACTATTTTCCTTGACCTCCCCCCAGAAGAGGGTTTGAAGAGGGGAAACAAAAGGAAAAGGGACCGGCTGGAACAGGAGGATCTGGCCTTCCACCGGAGGGTGTGGGAAGGATACCACTTATTAATAAAGGAATACCCGGAGAGGATCAGGGTTGTTGATGCATCTTCTCAGCCTGAGGCTGTTCACCGGCAGATCTGGAAGCACCTATCAGCATTTCTCAAAGGGAGCCATCAAGGAGGGGTTTTTTAAGGGGGTTGAAGAATTGAAGCTCTGGGGTGACAGCCTGGTGAGAGGCCAGCTTAAGGAGGATCTGAAAAATGGAGCCATCGCCCATGCTTATCTTATGTCTGGCCGCTCTTCAGAAGAGAAAAAAGAAATAGTGATGTGGTTTGTGCAGGGCCTGCTCTGCCTGGAACCGGAGGATGGTCACCCCTGTAATTCTTGCGTATCCTGCCGGGCCTGGCTGCAACAGGTGCATCCCGATTACCATTACCTGCAGCCTGAGGGCAGTTCTCTCAAAATGGACCAGGTGCGTTTATGGAATTCGTTTTTTAGGTACAGGCCCAATTTAGGCAGGAATCAGGTGTTTCTTTTGGAACAGCCGGAATTGTTGACTGCACCTGCAGCCAACAGTTTGCTGAAAATTCTTGAGGAACCTCTCCCAGGCACGGTTTTTCTGTTGACCACAGAGGATGAACGCTCTCTGTTACCCACAATTGTATCCCGCTGTAGGGTGGTTTACTTCAGGGGCGGTGGAGAAAAACTAGGGTCAGGGGAGGAGAACCAGGAGACTGGCGGGTTTTTCAGAATTATGAAATATGGCACCCCCGCAGAACTGCTCAAAGAGGTGCGTCTTCTGGGAACAGACCGGGGGGCTGCCCGCGATTTACTGCAGGCTGTTTTAACTGTTTTGGAGCGGGAATACCGGGTTGATCGAAAGGCTTCTCTTGCTGCCTGTTTGAGTCTGATCTTAGAGGGGATGAGGCAGCTGGAGGGGAACGCTTCTGTGCCACTGGTGTTGAGTCTGGCCCTTTACCGGGTACAGAAAAAGTTGCAGTGCGGCAGAACTATTGTTTTGGAAAGTAGGGATGAAAATGGATGAATGTCAAGAGTTCTGTGAGTTTAAAGAGGATAAAGATACAATTGTAGAACTGCCTGAGAGCGGTACTGTTACTGTTGTAGGGGTGCGCTTCCGTCCCGCAGGGAAGGTATACTTTTTTAAGGTGGGGGAAGAAGAACTTAAAGTGGATGACCAGGTTATTGTGCAGACCATAAGAGGGATCGAGGCCGGTACTGTTGTCATAGGCCAAAGGGAAATGCCTGTGGAAGAGATTGTCGCCCCTTTGCGTGAGGTGATCCGCAAGGCCACTGAAGATGATCTGAAAACCATTGAGGAAAACAAAAAGCGTGCCCAGGAGGCTTTTGCTATTTGTGAAGAGAAGATAGCGGAACACGGGCTGCCCATGAAGCTGATCGATGTGGAATTTACTCTGGATGTAGGGAAAATACTGTTTTATTTTACTGCAGAGGGAAGAGTGGATTTTCGGGAATTGGTGAAGGACCTGGCAGCCATTTTCAAAACCCGTATTGAGCTGCGGCAGATCGGTGTCAGGGATGAGGCCAAATTCCTGGGTGGTATCGGCCCCTGCGGCAGGGAAATCTGCTGCTGTACCTGGCTGGGGGATTTTGAACCGGTCTCCATCCGTATGGCCAAGGGGCAGAATCTCTCTTTAAATCCCAGTAAAATCAGCGGGCTCTGCGGCCGCTTGATGTGCTGCCTGAAATATGAGAATGAATGCTATGGCTGCTGCAGTCAGGAAACTACAGAAGAGGATGGGGAAGGGGAAGATGATGAGATAATAGAGATGGAGGAGGAATAAATGGGCAGGCTTTACCTCTGTGCCACACCCCTGGGTAACCTGGATGATATCACCCTGCGAGCCCTTGAGGTGTTGAAGCAGGTTGATCTTATTGCTGCCGAAGATACCCGTCATACCCGCAAACTCCTGGACCACTATGGAATAATCGCTAAAACCACAAGCTATCATCAGCATAATGAGCGAGGGAAGGCATCTTCCCTGCTGGCTGAACTGGATAAGGGGAGAGAGATTGCCCTGGTGAGCGATGCAGGCACACCAGGGGTATCGGATCCGGGGTACATCTTGGTGCAGCAGGCCTTAGAAGCTGGCCATGAGGTGACAGTTCTGCCTGGCCCCTCTGCTGTTATTGCAGCGCTGGTTATCTCCGGTTTTAAGCCTTATCCTTTTTATTTTTTCGGTTTTTTGCCGCGCAAAAAAGGGGAGCGGCAGCAGCAGCTCAAGGAGCAGGAGGAAAACCCCTGGACAGGGGTTTATTATGAAGCACCCCACCGGCTTCAGGAAACACTGCAGGATTTTTGCGATATTTGGGGTGCTGAAAGGAGAGTGGCAGTGGCCAGAGAGATCACCAAACACTTTGAGGAGGTTTTTAGGGGTTCTTTTGCCGGTGCACTGGAGCATTTTTCAGCGTCCTCGCCTAAGGGGGAGATCACCCTGGTTGTGGAGGGAAAAACCGAAATAACAGCGGTTCCTCTGTCAGTAGATGATGAGCTTGTCAGGGAAGCGGTGAATGCTCTCATCAGAGCCGGTGCTGATCTGCATCAGACCTGTCGGGCTGTCGGGAAAGCTTTGGGTCTGAGCAAAAGCCAGGTATACCGTCTCTACCATAAATGATGATACAAAAATAAAACCCCTTAGGAGGGGTTTTATAAAAACCGGGGTATGGTCATGCTAGAGGTGTTTGGAATCAACCTGCTTCGCGAGCCATATCCTTGAGGCATTCCTGGCAGATATTTTTTCCGCGGAAATGGGTTATGTTGTCGGCATTTCCGCAGAAGATGCAGGCCGGCTCATATTTTTTCAGGATAATCTTTTCGTGATCAACATAGATCTCCAGCGCATCTTTTTCTGCAATGCCTAAGGTGCGTCGCAGTTCAATAGGAATTACTACCCTGCCGAGCTCGTCCACTTTCCGTACGACACCTGTTGACTTCATACTCCTCCCCCTCTCCCGTATATTATTCGACAAGATTCGCTACGAAAAGCATACCAGCTTTACCATTAACAGTCAACCCCTTTTTGCAAAAAATATATAAATTTTTAGATATTGCAAGAATTGGCCGGGGGAGTAGTTTTTTGGTATAATTATTCTTTAAAGATATTCACCATGAAAGGAGTTAAACCTGTGTTAGAAGAAAAGGCATCACCAGGTGAAACCATGAATGATCGAGTTTTTTATGTAACAACACCGATCTATTACCCCAGTGATAAACTGCATATCGGGCATGCCTATACCACTGTGGCGGCAGATTGTATTGCCCGCTATAAACGGATGCGGGGCTATGATGTGTTTTTTCTGACAGGATCTGACGAACACGGTCAGAAAATAGAGAGGAAGGCTGCGGAGAAGGGTATGGACCCGCAGAGTTATGTAGATAAGATTGTGGCATCCTTTCAAAAATTGTGGGAAAGACTGCTGATCACCAATAACGATTTTATCCGTACCACTGAACCACGCCATGAAAAGGCTGTTCAGGCCCTTTTTCAAAAGCTGTATGATCAAGGGGATATCTATAAGTCCTATTATGAGGGGTTGTACTGCACCCCCTGTGAAGCCTTCTGGCTGGAACGGCAGCTTGTTGAAGGTAACTGCCCGGACTGCGGACGGCCTGTGGAGCATGTTAAAGAAGAGAGTTATTTTTTCAGGCTTTCCAAGTATCAGGACCGCCTGCTGCAATATATAGAAGAGAACCCAAGCTTTATCGAACCTGCTTCCCGGCGTCATGAGATGATCAATTTTATCAAGAGCGGGCTGGAGGACCTCTGTGTCTCCAGGACAAGCTTCAAATGGGGTGTTCCGGTTCCCTTTGCGCCTGAGCATGTGGTTTATGTCTGGTTTGACGCCCTGGTCAACTATTTATCAGCTCTGGGATGGCAGGATGGGGATCAGCGTTTTGACCACTACTGGCACCATGCGGTTCATCTTATGGCAAAGGATATTGTCCGCTTCCATTCGGTGATCTGGCCGATCATGCTAATGGCTGCAGGGATCCCCCTGCCGCGCGCCATTTTTGGCCACGGCTGGCTGCTGCTGGAGGGAGGGAAGATCTCCAAATCAAAGGGGAATGTGGTTGACCCCATGATTTTAATCGACCGCTATGGGGTGGATGCGGTGCGCTACTACCTTTTGCGGGAACTCCCCTATGGGGCGGACAGCTACTACAGTGAGGATGACCTGATCAACAGGATCAACACGGACCTGGCCAATGATCTGGGGAACCTGATCAGCCGTACCCTGGGCATGATCAAAAAATACCAGGGCGGTGTTTTGGCTGCACCTGGTCCAGCTGAGGGGCCTGATGGTGATCTGATCAACTGTGCTCGGGAAGTGAAAGTGGAGCTGGAGCAGCAGTTGGAGCGGATGGATTTCAGCAGCGCCCTGGCTGCCATCTGGAAGTTGGTGCGCCGTGCCAACCGCTATGTTGATGAAACAACCCCCTGGGTTTTGGCCCGGGACCCTGAGAAAAAAGAGAGGCTGGGGACCGTTCTCTATAACCTCAGTGAAGCGGTGCGCATCCTGACCATCTGGTGCTCGCCTTTTATGCCTGTGTTTCCTGAGCGTGTGTTTGCCCAGTTCGGGATTGCCAACCAGCCGGAACTGCACAGTTGGGACAGCACTGAGGATTGGGGCAGAATGCCTGTGAATCTTCGGATGGAACCGGGTCCAGGTATTTTCCCGCGCATCATGGTGGAAAGTGAAGCAGAATCCCAGAGCGAAAAAGAAGAGAAAACAGCTGAGAAGAAACAGGTAAAAGAGAGCAAAGAAAAGGCAGAAGAAAAGCCGCAGATCACCATAGATGAATTTGCCCGGATGGACCTGCGGGTAGCTTTGGTCAAGAGTGCGGAAAAGATAAAGGGGGCTGACCGGCTGCTTAAGCTGGAAGTTGAGCTGGGAGAGGAAACAAGGACGATTGTGGCAGGTATTGCCCAACACTACACCCCCGAATCCCTGGTCGGAAAATCGGTGGTGATCGTAGCCAACCTGGCACCGGTCAAACTGCGGGGTGTGACCTCTTATGGCATGATTCTGGCTGCCAGTGAAGGGAAAGACCTAGGGGTCATCACTGTGGACCGGGAAGTTCCCCCGGGCAGCCGTGTAAAATAGCTGTCGAATAAAGGCTGAAAATGCGGTTTAGAATGCTGCTAGTTGCGGCAGAGATGTTAAACCGGCCGGTTGGAACAGTTTCCACCGCCGGTTTTGATTAATAACAACTGGGGGTAGCGAAATGTCTTACCACATAATTGATACTCATGCTCATCTGGATGATGTGAAGTTTTCCGCTGATTTGAACGCTGTTCTGGCAAGGGCGCAGGAGAAGGGTGTTTATCAGATGATCAGTGTGGGAAGCAATTTCACCTCCTCCCGCCGGGCGGTTGCCCTGGCGGAGGAGCACGAACAGATATATGCTGCTGTGGGGGTCCATCCCCATGATGCTAAAGATGTGGTGCCCCGCACCTGGGATGGACTGCGTCTGCTGTGTGAAAGCAATAGGGTAGTAGCCTGGGGGGAGATCGGCCTGGATTACCATTACAATTTCTCTCCACCGGAATGCCAGGTGGGTGTTTTCAGAAAACAGCTGGAAATCGCCGGAGAATTAAACCTTCCTGTTATTATCCATGACCGGGAGGCACACCATGAAGTCCTTTCCATTTTAAAAGACTTCACAGGACTGGCAGGGGTAGTGTTCCACTGCTTTTCCGGGGACCGGCGGGTAGCGGATATCTGTCTGGGAAGGGGATACTTTTTGGGCATTGGCGGAACACTGACCTACCCCAAAAACAACGAACTGAGGGATGTTGTGTCCCAGGCCCCGCTGGAGCGTATTTTTTTAGAAACAGACTGCCCTTACCTGGCCCCCCAACCCTGGCGAGGCAAAAGGAATGAACCCTCTTACCTGACCGCGGTAGTAGGGGAGATCTCCAGGATTAAAGATGTTTCCCCTGAAGAAGTAGCAGCAGTCACAACCGCCAGNNCGATCAGGGGGACAGGTTGAGTGATCGGACCGATTACCGGGACTGTCCCCTGACAGGGGGACGGGGGTCGTGTCATCAAGTGACCGTCCCCTTGAATCAATTGACTCACGTTTTTATTCCTGCCGCTTGCGACATAAGCTCCGGTTGAACTTGCCCTAAAACTCGTCGCAGACGACAGCCAACCGGCTCCTATGACGCCATCCATGGCGCAGAGTCGCCTAGCTCAACATCCATGTTTCGCTTTGGCTGTCGTTAGCTGCTCCTTCGTCAAGGGCAAGTAACAACCTACGCAGGTCGCTGCGCTAGCAGGGATAAACCGACCGATCAGGAGGACAGTCCCTCCGCGCGATCAGTGTGGCAGGGGGACGGGAGGCGTGTCATCATGCACACATATCCCAGCAGTGAGTCAAAGTGACCGTCCCCTTGACTCATGACTCATATGTCGCAAGCGGCAGGGATTAATACTATCGGTCAACCTATCCCCCCGCTTTTTTAAGGCTAACCACAGCTATTTCCACCTGATAATGTTTAAAACCCTCTGTAAGGGAAATAATGGTAACACAACATTTCACTTACAGGGGGAGGTTAATGTGACCAAACTAGAAGTATTGGAACTGGCAGGAGTAAAAAAACGCCGCAGATCAAAGAGCACTGCTATCTGCAAAGCAGCGGCAATATTTATGCTGGTGCTTTTTGTTCAGTTAAGTGGAGCTTTGACAGAGCCTGTGGTTGCCTATGGAGCCATCTGGCAGGACTTTTTTGTTAACCCTGTTAAAACAGAAAACAATAATGCTGTACGGTTTACTGTGGGCTACAGAAAGGGTGAGGGGTTGTATGTGCAGACTCTGGAGGAAACCCCCATCAAAGTTGTAGTCGATGGGGCTTCGGTGGTTTCCAGGACCACTCTGCCTCGCCTGGAGGATATTCTCCAGGACGCAGGTGTGGAGCTGGGGCCAAAGGACAGGGTAGAGGCCAGGTTTGATACCAGCTCTGACAAAATACCGGAGTTGGTGGTGGTCCGGGTGAATACTCGGATTGTGACCGAAGAAGAAAAGATCCCTTTTCCGGTGAAAAGCGTACAGGATGACAGTCTTGCTCCCGGCAGCACCCGCATCAAGCAGGTTGGCCAAGATGGGGTTTTATTGAAGAAGTATGAGGTAACCACCGAAAATGGGGAGGTTGTCCAGAAGAGGAAGTTGGGCAGTGAGGTGATCAAGGAACCAGTAACCCAGATTACTGCTGTTGGTGTGAGGTCCAAGTCAGAGCGGGCTTCACGTAGTGTCTCCCTGCAGAACAGGCGGGCGCTGAAAATGGTGGCTACAGCCTACACCCATACCGGAAACCCTACTGCTTCAGGGGTGATGCCTTATGTGGGAGGGGTAGCTGTAGATCCCAAAGTAATCCCGCTGGGCACTGAACTCTATGTGGAGGGGTATGGTTATGCTAAAGCTGTGGATACCGGTGGGCTGATCAAAGGAAACAGGATCGATGTCTTTCTGGAGACAGCAAAAGAGTGCTATCAATGGGGCAGGCGTGAGGTGAAGGTTTATATACTGGATTAGGTCTGCCAAACAGCGCAGTGGAACGGTTCTGCTGCGCGGAACATATAATAAATAAAAAGTACTATGCAAGAGAATAAGGCGCCACTAACGACTGAACCCCGTAGTTTAATACTACGGTGACTTGATAGGCGTTAGGGCGCCAATTTTTGTGTTGGTAGTACCACAGTGATCGGTTTGGTGGTTGTTAGGAAAGGCAAGTTCTGCTATGATGGTAAAAAATAAGCGGTTTTGGGGATTGGGGGCTGGGTATTTTGAATTTTTGGTCCAATTTGTTTAGTAGATTCGCTCTGTTTCGCCTTTTTGAATCATTATTTGCGCTGTTGTCCTCATCTGAACGACTGGGCAGTAGCGGTGTAGAAAAAAAAGGGAATCAGTCTTTCAGCGAGATCATCAAACGGGCCAGTGAAAGATATTCTGTTGATGAGCGTTTAATCAGTGCTGTTATCAAACATGAATCTTCATTCAACCCGCGGGCCGTTTCTCCATGTGGTGCTCAAGGGTTGATGCAGTTGATGCCGGCTACTGCCAGATCATTGGGGGTAACTGATCCTTTTGATGCTGAGCAGAATATAATGGCTGGCACCCGTTATCTCAGACAAAAGCTTGATGAATTTGACGGAAATTTGCAACTGGCTTTAGCTGCTTATAATGCCGGTAGCGGAGCTGTGCGCAGATATGGGCGGATACCCCCTTATCCAGAAACGCAGACCTATGTCAGGAGAGTAATGAAATCTTATTTGGCTTAACCATCCTCTTTTTGTCTAATGGCACCCCTTTACTGCACTCACCTTGATGCCTTTCAACATAATATGCCATATTTAAAAAGAGGAGTATCCACCTTAGTGTTTAATATAATATTTGCGTCTTTTTCGCCAACCGCATGTTAGATAATAAGATGTCTGTTATTTAATGGTAGTGAAAAAGTGAGGTGACCAAGGTGAGCGATGAGCAAAGTAGAGGGCAGCGGTTTTCCGGGAAAAAGCTTGTCCTCGGTATAGTGATTGTGATCACCTTGATTGGTATATTGTCTTGGGGAGCTGTGGTTTATGCCACTGATGAAATCAGGATCAGTGTTGATGGAAAAGAATTGCGGCATGAAACCCTTAAGGGTACTGTGGAGGAGGCGCTGACTGAAGCTGGTATAGAGGTAAAACCCCATGACCAGGTTACCCCTGGATTAAAATCAGAGATTAAAGATGGCATGCTGGTAGTTGTAGAGCGTGCTTTTCCTGTGCAGTTGGTGGCAGATGGTGATACTACAACCATCTATACGACTACTACTAATGTGCGCGGTGTTTTGAAAAAGGCTTCTCTGTCCTTGGGAGAGCTTGATCGTGTCAGTCCGGAGCTCGATGCTGAGGTTGAGCCCGGCTGTGAAATCAGGGTAACCAGGGTCAAGGAAGAGGTGATCACTGAGGAGTATGATATTCCTGCAAAAACTGAGAGGAAACCTGACTCAACCCTCAATAAAGGGCAGCAGAAGGTAGTGCGTGAGGGTTCACCAGGTGAGGGAGTGCGTCAGGTCAAGGTTGTATATGAAGATGGCAAAGAGGTGTCCAGAAAAACCATAAAAGATCAGGTTGTGCGTTCCCCGGTGAACAGGGTTATTGCCTATGGGACAATTTCCACCATTTCACGTGGTGGTGATGTTATACGCTACCGTAAGGTTATACAGGCGAGAGCCACTGCCTATGGCCCCAGTGCAGGTAAGTATACAGCAACTGGGCATCGGGTAGCACGTGGGGTGGTTGCGGTAGATCCCCGGGTGATCCCGTTGGGTTCACGCCTTTATATCGATGGTTATGGTTATGGGAGAGCACTGGATGTTGGAGGAGCAATCAAAGGGAATACCGTTGATCTCTTCTTCCCCTCTGATGCTGAGTGCTACAGATGGGGAGTACGCTATGTGAAGGTGTATATACTGCAGTAACCGATGGTTAATCCATGAGTTTAAGACCCGGCATCAAGCCGGGTTTTCTTTATGAGTCAATGAGTCAAGTGAGCCAAGGGGACGGTGACTTTGACTCGCGTGACAGGACACCCGTCCCTGTGTCACGCCGCCCCCTGTCAGATATCACTACATCTAACACCCAGGAAGCAAAAAGGAAGCAAAAAGGCGGTCCCCATGCTTCCGTGATGACAGGACCCCCGTCCCCCTGTCACACCGCGAAGACAGTCCCGGTGATCGGTCCGATCAGTCAACCTGTCCCCCTGATCGCGCGGGGGGGACTGTCCCCCTGATCGGTCCGGTGATCGGTTGGGTTTGGAGGGGGTATCTGATTTGTAGTATAATAAAGAAGACAGGAGGCAGTGTTAGATGGCACAAGCTAATTCTCCAACAGCTGTGCGCTCATTATTACAGCGCTACGGCCTCACGCCCAAAAAGGGGCTGGGACAGCATTTTCTCTGGCAGTCACAGGTTGTGGAGCGTATTGCTGATGCAGCTGAACTGACAAAAGAGGATGTTGTAATAGAGATCGGTCCAGGCCTGGGTATTTTGACTGCAGCTCTGGCACGTAGGGCTGGTCTGGTCATTGCTGTGGAAATAGATCAAGCCCTTTTTCCCCTTTTAGAGGAAACCCTGAAGGGTTATGATAATGTTCAACTGGTAAAGGGGGATGCCCGTCAGGTTGATTTTCAGAAGCTGTTGGATGATTACGCTCCTGGGTACACCTCTTGTAAAGTTATGGGGAATCTCCCCTATTATATTACGAGCCCATTGATTATACGCCTGCTCCAGGGGGAGTTCCATAAGGAACTCCTTGTTTTTATGGTTCAGAAGGAGGTTGCACAACGCATTACCGCCCAGCCTGGGAGGAAGGATTACAGTTCACTGTCAGTGGTTGTGCAGTATTTCGCACAGCCGGAGATGGTTTTCCGGGTTTCACCCCATGCCTTCTGCCCACCACCGGAAGTGGACTCTGCAGTGATCAAACTGGTCTGCCGGGAGCATCCTGCTGTCAGTGTCAGGGATGGGGAAATCTTTTTTCAAGTAGTGCATACTGCTTTTCGTTACCGCCGTAAAACATTACGGAATGCACTTAAGGAGGGAGGTCTTCTCCCACCTGGTGAGGAAGGTGTTTTTACAAGTACTGGGATCGCACCTGAGCGCCGGGGAGAAACCCTTGAGCTGGAAGAGTTTGCCCGTTTAGCAGACGCAGTGGCTCAACTAAAAGAAGGGAAGGAAGAATAATGCACTTCACCAGTCCAACCAAAGGAGCGATGATCTGGGAAGAGGTTGTTGATGATCTGCTGGCTTATATTGCGGAGGAACCGGAATTGAGCTATAAGCTCATCATAGGAACAGATTCCCAGGTGCGGGAGGAGACTTATTTTGTCACTGCTGTTGTTGTACACCGGGTAGGAAAGGGAGCCCGCTATTATTACAGGCGCAAAATGTATGAAAACATCAAGAGCCTACGGCAGCGGATCTTTATGGAGGCAGCCACCAGTCTGGAGACTGCCAGCAAGCTGACTCAGGACCTGGCGGCAAAGGGACATACTGAGCTTGATCTTGAGATACACCTGGATATCGGCAGAAATGGAGAAACCAAAGAAATGATTCGGGATATTGTGGGAATGATCACCGGAAGCGGTTTTGATGCCAAGATCAAGCCTTACTCCTGTGGTGCCTCCACAGTTGCAGATAAATATACCAAATAAATATGCAGAGCAAAACCATTTAAGGGTTCAGGCTGCCCGGATAGCACAGTGGGCAAACGGTCATGAATCGGGAGCAAAACCATTGAAGAGATTAGGTTGCGCTGACCTTTAAGGGGCGCTTTTTTATTCTATGGGCTTTTTTATTCTGTGGGACTGGGATGTCCTACAAGTCAGACGAAGTATTCGATCTTTGCTTTAGGGAAATCCCGCTCGATCTTCTCTCTGAAGAAGCCTTCTATCTCTGCCATCATCTCTTTGGGGTAAACATATTTGCCATAACCGAACTGTCCCCATTTAAATCTTCTGTCTTCTGTTTCCAGAGGGAGGCCTGTATGGGGGAATAGATTCAGTATTACTTCTTTTGCCCGGGCCGTGAAGCGATGGGTGATCAGTTCAAAGGTCAGATCCGGGTGTTCAGCAAAGGGGCGCAGTTCTTTGAGGAGTGCTGTATAATCATCCTTCCAGTTGTTATCTGCTATGATCGGTGCGATCATAAAACCCATGGGATATCCCGCGGCTGCCACTTTGGAGACTGCCTGCAGGCGTGCCTCTAAGCGTGGGGTGGCGTGTTCAAATTCTTTGATTATTCTGGAGCTATTGATCGAGAAACGAAATCTGGTTTTGTTCTTATGTTGGATGGGGAGCAGGGAATCCACATCTGTGAATTTAGTGACAAAACGAAACAGACCCTTCTCCTGATCTGCAAAAAAGGCGATTGTTTTTTTTAGAGCACCGGAATAGGGTTCTACAGCTAGGGGGTCTGCAGTGGCAGCTCCTTCAAAAACAGTTGTTTCAGGGAGTCTTTTGTCAATATATTCTCCAGCTTTATTCAGGATCTCTTCCTGGTTGACATAGATCCTGACATAGGGCCTGCGCCCCATATTGGTATGCAGGTAGCAGTATTCACAGCTTCCAGGACAGCCGGTGGCCAGTGGGAGTTGGTAGTGGGCTGATGGGCGGCAGGTGGAAAAATCTTTGCTTTTTCTCACCCCCACTACCAGGGTGCGTTTGGATCGCAGGAATTTCTCCTGTGGGCTCTTGCCGGGGATTCCGGTTACCCGGTTATGGGAGGTGGTGAAACCCACCTCCGTTTTTTGCTGCTGAAAATAATTGTATAGTTTCTCTCCCAGGGGATAGGAGAGAGCATCCCTTTCAAAAAAGACCCTTTCCGGTTTGAACACAGCCCTGTTCTCCTTTTTTTCATTAGTATATCCCGAAGTGTTGGGATCAATCGTGCTCTTACTTCCGAAAGGATCTATCAATAGTTTCCCTCTTTTTCCCGTATCCGGGTGCACAGGTCGAACCAGTCGCAGCCTGAGCAAAAGGAGTCAAACCAGTTCTTTGGTGCTGCCATCACTTTTTTTTGCAGATCCGACCAGAGAACTCTGCTGCCCGGGTGAACTGAAAGGAAGTCAAAGGCCTTCCTGTCCAGCTCCCTGATCTCCTGATCTGATCCCTCTTTATGAGCGCAGATATCCCCTTTCAAGTAAGGACAGGCCTTGCAGATATCATCTGCTCCAGCGATTACTTCGATTATTTCACCTCCTTCAGCTTTTTTCACCATTTTCCAGAGGTGTTCCACATAAGCATTAGAATATCCCTCTCCGCGGTAATAATGCAGACAGATCAGATGGTGTCCCCGCAGTTTCATAGCTATCACCCTTTCATTGTCTATTTTAGTGCTGCCACCTAATAAGGGCAATAAGGAAAAAACAGGTAGCAGAAGGGATGGCAGCTACATAAAATGTAGCAGGCAATAACTGGTAAGGGGGGTGATGGTAATCGCACAAATCAAAACAGGAGATATTGTGGCACGCAGGTCATACCAACAGGATATCCTGTTTCGAGTTGATGAAATCATTGAGGAGAGATCAGAACTCTGTGCTCAATTGCGGGGAGTGTTTGTGCGCCTGTATGCCAGTGCACCTGTTGTTGACCTGGAGAAAAAAAGTAATGCTGAAGTAATCCGCAGATATAGTGAGTTCCTCAAACAGAAGAGGCGATCTATCAGAAAGGCCATCAACAGACAGGCGCATAGCAGTAGAATTTCTTCCTTATTTTCCGGGAAAAAAAGTAAGGGGGATTTTTTTGAAATACCGGGCCGGGTGCTCCACCTAGAAGGGGACCGCCAGTACGTTGATCGCTGTTTAAAAACCTATCTGCGGCTCGCTGTTCCCTGCCAGGTTATTCATATAGCTGAAGATGAGCAGCCTAAAAAGGTATATAAATATTTGCGAGAACACCGTCCAGATATATTGGTCCTGACCGGACATGATGCTGTAAAAAAAGGTGTGCGGGATTACCGTAGTTTGGATAATTATAAAAACTCCGAATATTTTATAGCAGCTGTGCGCCGGGCCCGGGAGTTTGAAAGGAACAAAGATGATCTGATCATCATCGCGGGGGGATGCCAGTCCTACTTTGAGGCATTGATCGATGCCGGTGCTAATTTTGCCAGTTCACCTGAGCGCATTATGATCGATGTGCTTGACCCGGTTTTTATCGCGGAGAGATTAGCCCATACCTCTATTTATGAAGGGATTTCTCTGCAGGATATTTTGGATGAGGCAGGAATGGGTGTAGGGGGGATAGGGGGCATCCAGACCAGGGGTAAGATGAGACTGGGGGCACCTGTCCCGCGATTCTAAAGTGGTAAATAATGCTGGACAAATAAACTAAAAAATATTTGACTTGAAGCTGCTGTATTGATATAATATTATGAAGTATTTTTTGGAGTAGCTAAAATGATTGAGAAGGTGATACTCATGGCTACTAAAGAAGTGCTGGCTGAAATCAAGCAGGACCTGGATACCTTTGTAGGGACGAGAGTTAAGCTCAAATCATTTAAGGGTAGGAACAGGGTTGTTGAGCGAGAGGGAGTCCTGGAAAGTACCTATCCCAATATTTTTGTGATCAAGCTTGATGAAAAAAGAACACAGCGGCGAGTCTCGTTCAGTTATACAGATGTGCTCACAGAAAGCGTGGAATTGACTGTCTTTCGCGATGATGGAGAGATTAAGATAGCAGCAGGTCGCTGATGAGCGGCGGTAATCGATGAATCAACTTCCCTTCGGATATATCCGGAGGGTTTTTTTTACTAGGGTTGGGGTAACACTCTTTCAGCAGCAGCCATATACTGGAATAAAAAACAGCAGAAGTAAATCCTGCTGTGGTTACAATTTGAAATTGTCATTATAAAGGAGGTAAGTGCTGTGAGTAGTAAAGACTGTAGAGAGTGCAATCCCAATCCAGAAGCACAAGATGGCGAAGCTTTACATATTCCACCATGCTTTGGGCTTGATCCAAACTGTGCGGAGTGCTGCAAGGTTCTGACTGCTAACAACAGGGCCAGATGGGGGATCACCGGCAAATTTGAACACCTGGACTGTGAGTGTCATATGATCTGTGTCCAGGATGTGCTATTGATCTGCGCTATGGATAATCAGTATGTGGATATTCCGGTTTGTTTGTGTGATGGAACAGCCTCCTGTCGGGGTTCTGTTGTGGGGCCCTTTGAACCTGTGAGCTGTGAGGCTTTTGTAACATGTGCCAGTGAAGAACTGCAGCCTGATTGTGATGGTGTGAATATCAGGGTTGGTTTCCAGGCTGTTGTCAGGTGTGACACCACCTTTGTGGTTTGTCAATCAGAGGTTTTCAGAAAATGTAATTTCTATGATTTCTTTACTTTCCCCGGTGGTGAGGGTTTCCCCAACACCGCAGCAGGGAGAAGGGCCTTCCAGGAAATTGTCAGGAAAATCGATGGCTCCTGTCTGGATATCCATATTAAGAAATGCGACATAATTGACACAGCAAATCCAAGAATAAGAATAGTATTTAAGCTTGTCAACAAACTGTGGAAGCACGAAAACCTACTGGTATCAGCTATCAGGCCCTATGGCGGGAAATATCTCAGTGATCGGGATATTGTGGTGAAAAGGGAATTTGGCTCACCCCAAATGATACCCGAATGCAATAATGAGGCGCCAGTTTAGACAGTAAAGGTTTTCAAATTATCGTGCCAGGAATGCCAGAGGGGCAAACCGGATAGGTTGCCCCTTTTTTGACCTTAAGTTTAGGTTGTTGGGAGAATGGCTGTACCGACTTATTTATCTAAATTATTTGTTTCAGTATTAAAGAGTTTGAATCTGAACAGATTTTCTATGCGCTCCAAAGTTTTTTCGATGTTGTTGAGAGAGGAACTGATTTCTTTGAGAAGTTGGTCCCTTTCTTTTTCTTTTAAATCCTCTACCAGATTCCATCTACGCTGTAGGCTGAATTTCGTTGGCCCCTGGATAGGTATTGACAATTTTTCCACCTCTTCTTTCTTCACTATTAACACCTTCCTTCTGGTAATTATCACATAAATGAAGCATTACACTCTTAATACTGTTGTTCGGTGGGCGTTCTGATTTTTCTCTCCATAATATTCCTACTTTAATTGATGTGATACATTGTTTTTTTATCAAACCCTTTCTCTGCATTAGATAGACACCTTTACCCCCTTCCCTTGAATATACTGAATTGACAAAAAAGAGGAGGGGAGGATGGATATGCGGAAGTTGCTGCGTTCCCTAGGGGTTGCCAAAGAGCGCTATACAGGGCTTCCCAATGTGATCGGAGTGGGAGTCGGCTATAAAAAGCGCGGCAGACAGGACACAGATGAGCCAGCTATCCTATTTTTTGTAGAGAAAAAAGTGCCTGTCAATGCTCTGGGGGTTGATGAACGTGTTCCCAGGCGTATCGGACGCTGCTGTACAGATGTAATTGAAGTGGGGGAGATACGCTTTCTTGGCCGGACAGATAAACTGCGGCCAGCCCTTCCCGGATCCAGTATCGGCCATTATAAAGTTACTGCCGGTACCTTTGGGGCTGTGGTGCGGGACCGGGAGACTGGCCAGTTGCTGATCCTTTCCAATAACCATGTTTTAGCCAATTCCACTGATGGCATTGATGGGAGATCAATGCCAGGGGATCCCATATACCAGCCGGGTGTCTATGATGGAGGGACAGAACAGGATCTTATTGGTCACCTGGAAAGATTTGTTCCTATTTACCGGTTCAGCAGATCTGCGGACTGTAAAGTTGCTGCTATGGGAGTTAGGGCTGC
Source organism: Clostridia bacterium DTU068 (assembly GCA_001513545.1). GTDB lineage: Bacteria > Bacillota > DSM-12270 > Thermacetogeniales > Thermacetogeniaceae > DTU068. The sequence continues at coordinate 45,725 of LFTQ01000040.1, forward strand.
CAATGTGGTCCTACATGCCTTCCGGCCTAATTACAGGATGCGCCTGGAAAAGCTAGGGGCGGAAAATCTGGCTGATTGTGCAGTTGCCCGTCCTGTGGACCCAAGGCAAATCAGTTCTGAAATCCTGGAGTTGGGCCCTGTTAAGGGTATTGTAGATGCTGAGCCTGGAATGCCGGTTAAAAAAAGCGGACGGACTTCGGGGGTTACAAAGGGGAAGGTAACCGCTCTGCATGTTACCTTAAATGTATCTATGGGTTCTAGTTCTGATGTGGTGCGTTTCCATGACCAGATTATGTGTGAATTGAAGTCAAAGGCAGGAGACAGCGGTTCTTTGGTGTTGGATGAAGAAAACCGGGCTGTGGGGCTGCTTTTTGCCGGTTCGGACGAATTTACGGTTTTAAACCCCATTAAAACTGTTTTAGATAAGTTAGGCGTTGATCTGGCATGAAATATCGGGATCTGGGAGTTGCTCTGGGGGGAGGGGGGCTCTTAGGGGTAGCACACATCGGTGTGCTGGAGGTTCTGGAAGAGAGCGGGATTTCACCGGGTATTGTCACCGGTACCAGCGCAGGAAGCCTTGTAGGCGCTCTCTATGCTGCAGGAGTAGAGCCTTCAGTGCTGAGAGATCTGTCAATGAGCTTGCAAAAAAAAGATGTCTTTTCCTGGAATTTTAACCCCTATTCCTTTATCAGGTTTTTATTGGATAATCTCAGGGATATGGCCAGTTTTTTGGATGTGGTTCCAAGGGCCTTGTTCAGTGGGGAAAAGATCGGTGAACTGGTTGTTAATCTTACCAAGAAAAAACACCTAAATGAGATCCCAATGACTTTTGGTGTGGTGGCAGTGGATCTGATCACCGGAAAAAAAGTGGTGTTTTCCAATAAATTGATCAAGCTGACACCGGAAACTCTCTATTTTCCCAATGCTCCCCTGGATCTGGCTGTCCAGGCAAGCTGTGCCATTCCCGGTGTTTTTGAACCGGTCCCCTACCAGGGGGCACTGCTTACAGATGGTGGGCTTGCCGAAATGGTGCCTGCTCAACTGGCACGCCATTTGGGTGCCCGTATTGTAGTGGGGGTGAGTTTAAAACGAAGGGGGAGTGTACAGGAACCGGAGACCCTAATCCGTGTGATCCAGCGGAGCATCGATATTATGACACTGCAGAACACGCAGCTTGATCTGAAGTTCGCTGATCTTGTTATTGACCCCCTCGCCTTTGATGCCAGCTTAGGGGATTTTGAGAGGGTGCCTGAGCTATTAAAGCAAGGGCGCCAGGCAGCTCAGGAGGCGGTTCCAACTTTGAAAAAGCTGTTGGGTATTGATAGATAGGAACACTTCCTATAAAAGCCCATATTATGGGACAAAAAGAAAGGTTGATAGTATTATCCGGTATAGCAATGAAAAAAAGTGAAGGGGGGATTGGTAATGGGCGGTTTTGCCTATGATGAAAAGGCGCTTTCGGTTTTTAAAAGTCTGCGGCCATACCTGGGCCCTCAGGGAAATGGGTGTCTTATCGCTCTGGAAAGCATACTTGAGCTGCTTAACAGTGAACCGGCTAAAAAAACGCTGGATTCTTTAAAAATCCTTGGCCCAGGGGAAGGGTTTAGAGCCCTAGAACTGGAGAGTGAACAGCCTAAGTTTCTGAGCCCAGCTAAGCTATTTCTACTGCAAGCCTTGTTATTTTTAGCTGATGCTCCTGTAGCAG
>LFTQ01000040.1:47503-77774 GCA_001513545.1 Clostridia bacterium DTU068
AAAAAAAGACGGGTTCGATTCTGAAAAATGACACCCGATCTAAAACAGGAGGGATATGGATGGGGTTCAAATTTGATAACAATTTTGCGTTTATTCTCTTCCTAATACTTATTCTGCTCTTCTTCGGTAAAAATTAAATTCCTGATCATAAAAACTTGTAACACCTTTCCTCAAAGAACATATTATGGTGTTGAAAGATTACAACCAGCTGAGGAATGTCCGAAGCTGAGATTAGGAGGGATAATGAATGGAGGCAAAGAGTTTTGGTTTCAAAAATAATATTGCGTTTATACTGTTCTTGATCCTGATTCTGCTCTTCTTCGGTGATAACTAAAATATGAAAGGCACCCGTTTAAACGGGTGCTTTTTGATTACAGAAGCTGTCAAACCCAAAAACTTGTAACAGCTTTCCTAAAAACACATATTATGGTGTAGAAACCCGATTTGGTTTAGGTGGGATTTACCCGAATTAAAGAATGGAGGGATGGTAATGGAATCCAAGGGATTTGGTTTTGGCCGGGGATTTGATGGCAAATTCGCACTGATCTTATTCCTGATTCTGATTCTGCTTTTCTTCGGGGATAAGAAATGGTAAGCGGTATTATAGTTTGAGCTTTTTACCGGGTTTGCTGGGAGGCCACCCGCATTTACGGTGTGGCCTCCCTTTATCAAAACGGTAGCAAAAGAAAGGGGAGGAAGATGGCAGTTGTTATGTATGATGAGAATGCGATTCAAGTATTAAATAGTTTTCGTCCTTATCTGGGACATAAAGGTAATCTGATCCTAGATACCCTTGATGGGTTATTAAATTTACTTTCCAGTGAACCTGTTCAAGAATTTATTTCCCTGCAGCATAATTCCAGTAATCAGCATACCCGGCAGTTATTTGAAGGCCAAGAAAAGAGGGAGGCCAATCCTTTTACCCTTTTCCTGATTCTGATCTTACTCCTTCTTTCTGATTTTAATGAAAGTCCAAAATCATGAAACAAATGACCCGGAGGGATGAATAATGTCTTATTCAGAAGCCTATAGAATTCCTAAAAGTGTGCTGAATTCTATCTTGAAAAAGCTGGAAAAACAGATGAAAGACAAAGAAATAAGAGGGACCAGTAGGGACAGGGGTGTTATTGTAGTTTTAAGCGGCAGTTTCCAGGTGCTCAGCGTTAAAATAAATCAGCGTTTATTAAACAACCATGCCAAATTGGAAAATTCGGTTGCTGAAGCTGTTGATGACGCCCTACAGAAAGGGATCCAACTGTTAAAAACTGAGGCACAAAAACTTCTGGGTAAATAATTAGGCCCGGTAACCTGCGGTTGTTTTGTGAATACAATAAAGGGAATGTTCTTTAAAGGAGATGATCTTTTGGGTGGGGAGCAGGGTATAGGTGAGCGTGATGTCAGTATTATGTCGCTGATGGCTAGGACCTTTGAGCTGCTGGACAAAAAGCAGGTAGATCTTTCAGAAACGATAACTGTTCTTTCCTTATTTACTTTGATGGATATTGTAAATTTGGCCAGAGAAAAGGGGTCTGGTGGTTTAGGGACAGCCGGTGGAAAAGATCTGTTAGGTATGTTGAGCGGTATGCTGTCCTCATCAGGTCAAAAGATGGGGCCGGAAATGCTGGCAGGCATGCTGCAGAAATCCGGGAAAGGTGTCAGTCCACAGCTGCTGTCCACTTTGCTTTCCTTGGTAGGAGATAGTGTTAAGGGAGATTCAGGTGGAGAGGAAAGCAGCAGACAAAAACCGGTTTCTTCCGAACGGCGCCCGGGGAGGGAGTTGTCACGGTATCCTGAAAAATGATAGCAATTAGGAGGGGATCAGCATGGGCAAGGCCAAGACTGTAGAAAAAATTTTCCTGTTCGAACATATCTACGGCTGTGGCTATGATCACGGATATAAGGACGGCTACAAAGATGGCTTTGCCGCAGGCTATCAACGCGCCAAAACAGAGTGCAGAGATGGTATCTGGAAGGCAGGAAGGGATCAGGGCTATTTGGAGGGCCTTGAAGAAGGGTATTTGGCAGGCAAAAAGGATGCTGATGCGATCTTTGACCAGGGCTGGGACCAGGGGTACAGAAGGGGTTATGAGGATGGGGCTGCTGGTTCCGCGGGCACAGAAAGGCTTAAGCCCTAATTTATTAAAATTTTACATAAGGTCCTAATTGTATAAAAAAAAGACAATATGTGCGCAATGGTCACCTGTTTATCTTTGAAGAGGGATAGAGGACTAATGGCAACTTCGCCAAAATGATAGGATTGCCAGTATAATTATGACAAATTTCCTCGAAAGGAGCCGATAAACAGGATGATTTCCAAAAAATTGCGCTATTCTATCTCCGTGTTTCTTGTCGGTTTACTGCTCACAGTGATGCCCATAACAGCTTTTGCGGCCACGCGGTATGTCTACTATCAGGGCAGTCTCAGTGATCAGGTTTTGGTCAAAATCCTGAAAAAGATTTTTCCATGTGATGATTTAAAAATCATACGCCCCCAACCGGATCCACAGCCTGAACCAGAACCACAGCCGGAACCGGAGCCAGTGCCTCAGGATCTGCAGCCTGAGCCTCAGGAGCCGCAGCCTGAACCTGATCCTCAGAAGCCGCAAAAACCTGAGCCTCAGCCTCAGCCACAACCGAAACCACAACCGAAACCACAACCGAAACCACAACCGAAACCACAACCGCAACCACAGCCACAGCCACAGCCTGAAGAACCCGGCTCTGATGTGGTTACTCTGACCCAGGATGAACAGAAGATGATCAATCTGGTCAACCAGGAGCGCCAGAAATATGGGCTGAAACCTTTAGAGGTGGATTATCAATTGGTGAAACTGGCCCGGATGAAAAGTCAGGATATGGTGGACAAGAATTATTTCAGCCACCAGTCACCAACCTATGGATCTCCCTTTGATATGATGAAAAACGCAGGAGTGCGCTATCGCTGGGCAGGGGAAAACATAGCTGGTGCCGGCTCTACTGACAGAGCGCATACTGCTTTGATGAATTCTGAGGGGCACCGGGCCAATATTTTAAATGCAAACTTTACCCATATCGGTGTCGGTATAGTCAAGGGCGGCCCCTATGGAATGATGTTTACCCAGATGTTTATTGGAAAATAGACTGATCTAAAAGTCAGAACAAAGGGGAAGAAGATACCCCATTAGAGAAAAAGGGAAAGCATTGTGCATTTAATACAGAATTTACCTGAAACCGCTGTTATTTCTAGCAGCGGTTTCTCTATTGGTTAAGCACACCCTCTTTATCCAGCAGACATATTATATTACAGAAAAAAGTGTCCTGGAAAAGGAGGGAGAATAAATGAACAGCTGTGAAACATTAAAGATCGAACATGTTGTCGGTGAGAGATCAAAACAAGCTGTTGTACAGGGTGATTTCCAATTACCTGAACCTAAACCGGGAATAGAAAAAATTATATCTATCGATAAAATCGTGAAGGTAAAAAAGGTAGAAGTGATCAAAAACAAAGTGATCATTGAGGGGCACCTCAATTTGCAGATCGTTTATGCTGCTGACTGTCCCGACCAGCCGGTTCACCATACTCAAGCCCGTCTGGAATTTACGCAGTTTGTAGATATACCCGGTGCTGAACCGGGAATGAACGCATGGGCAAAGGTGAAGGTTGAGGATGTCCAGGGAAAGGTAAAGGGCCACCATGGGCGCTTATTTGATGTTACCGCCATTATCTTCATTCAGGTGAAGGTAACAGAATTAGCTGAGATCTCCTTGATGGTAACACCACCTCCGGGAGTGCACGCGATTACTGAACGGCTGCGCATTGAGGAAGTGATCGCTGAAGGCGCTACTCAGGCAATGGTTTCCGGCAGGTTTCGGGTTCCAGCGGAGAAACCCCCTGTAGAAAAGGTGCTGGATGTGGATGCCAGTGTAACAATTACAGATAAGAAGATCATCCAGGACAAGGTAATTGTTGAAGGGGATATTACCTTGCAGATCATCTATGTGGCTGCCCTGGCCAGCCAACCTGTCCACCATATGCACCAGACACTCCACTTTACCCAATTCATTGAGGTTTTTGGTGCTGAACCGGGGATGAATGTCACAGTTGATGAAACCATCACACACACTAGCTTTGATATGATAAACCCGCACACAGTGGGTGTAGAGGTGATCATTGACCTGACCGCCAAGGTAACCGAGCCCAGAGAACTGGATGTTGTGGTGGATCTGTTGGGGGTAGAGACCTCTCGGGAACTGCTCAGGGTGGATAATGTTGTGGGAGAGGATCATACCCAGGTTAATATTGCCGAAGTTGTACACATCCCCATGGAAAAGCCTGCTGCTATCAAAATCTTAGATGTGAAAGTACATAAGGTGGAAGTCCTACCTGAGGATGTGGCCATTATCAAGGATAAGGTGATTGTCAGCGGGAAGATCGAAGCACAGGTGCTCTATGTCAGTGATATGCCTGATCAGTCTGTGCATCATTTTGAGGTAAAGATCAAGTTCCGCAGCTTTATTCCTATTCCCGGCGCCATGCCTGAGATGACAGCCCAGGTACAGGCGGCAGTGGAGCATGTGGCAGGGCGTATCAATGGTTCCACCAGAAGGCCGACCCTGGAGATAATTCTCAATTTAACGGCCCGGGTTGTGGAAACAGTACAGATCTATGTGGTAATCTGTGAGGAAATTGGACCTGTGCCGCCCCCTACACCGACCTGTCCTTTTGAACATGTGGTACAGCCCGGTGATACCATCTTCAAATTGTCATTGAGGTACAATGTTTCTGTTGACAGTATCCTTGCTCTCAATCCAGGGGTTGATCCTCAAAACCTCCAGATCGGATCGGTTTTGATTATTCCCTGTGACCCGTAGAACCAATTAGCTGTTTACCCTGTCTGTCAATTTGACAGCAGGGTTTTTCTTTTTTTTACAGGAACCTGTTTAATGCTTCAATATTTGGTAATAATATGCCCCAAAGACCGCTTTAGGGAGAGAGGGGTTTAATGATGAAAAAACTGATCTGTGCCTTTTTCCTCAGCCTAGCTTTATATTCTTTATTGGCCTTACTTCCGGTAGAGAGCCACCAGGGTAAGCAGATGGAGGGGGTGGTGCGCTTTCATGTGATAGCCAACAGCGACAGTTCCGCGGATCAGGAACTGAAACTTGCTGTGCGGGATGAGGTTCTTGATTATCTCCGTCCGGAATTGGAAAATGTGCAGGACAAAAAAATAGCTGCTCAGATAATTAAGAGCAGATTATCACAGATAGAGGAAGTGGCTGCAGGTGTGCTGCGTTCACAGGGCTGCAATGATCAGGTAAAGGCTTATTATGGGGTTTTTGACTTTCCGGCCATAGCTTATGGAGAAAGGACCTTTCCTGAAGGGAAATATGAGGCTCTCAGAATTGTGCTGGGAGCAGGGTATGGTAAGAATTGGTGGTGCTGTCTCTTCCCACCCTTGTGTTATGTGGATTTGACCAATACAGCCCGGCAGTTCATGGAAGGAGAAACTGCAACTGCTGAGCAGCTAAACAATAAGGGTGAAAAAGATGCTGAAACTGAAATAAATGACGAAGAGGAAGAGCAGTTATATCTGACCACCAAGATCAGTGAGTGGCTGGAGAATTCAAAGGATAACTCCATTCTTTCCTGGATCTGGTCCTATAATAGTTAAACAGCGATTATTATGGCCAGCCAGAGGAGAGCAAAGCCCAGGATCACACCCAGCCAGCACCAGAGCAGGTGCCTGCTCAAGGCTGCAGGGAGGAGTTCATCTTTGATCAAATAGAGCATGGCTCCTGCGGCCAGTGCCAGGAGAAAGGAGAGATGGCCCAGGGATAGGTGGATGATAAACAGCCCAAACATTGTCCCTAATGGTGTGAATAAACTGACCAAAATGTTGATCAAAAGGATCTGTCTGTATCTAAGGCCGCCCATTTTTAAAGGGGCGGCTGTGGCTATTCCTTCAGGTATATTATGGAGAGCGATGGAAAGGGCTAAGATGGGGCCAAGTTTTCCGCCGGCTGCATAGGCCCCGGCGATGGCCATTCCTTCTGGCAGGTCATGGAGGGCGATCCCTATTGCCATCAGGTAGCCCAAACGCCTCATTGCACTGTCTTTGTGAAAAGATAAGGTGATGTTTTGCCTAGTCAGGAAGCGGTCCAGCAGAAAGAGAATACCAGCGCCGGTTATCATACCTTTAACTGCCTGCAGAGGGCTGCCGGTTTTTAGTGCTGCGGGAATGAGATCCAGTGTCACTACAGCCAGCATTACTCCGGCAGCTCCTCCTAAGATAAAAGCCAGAGCTCGCTGCCCTGGGTATTTGGCAAAAAGCACTAACAGACATCCCAGAGCGGTAGCCAGTCCGGCAAGTAAACTGGGGAACAGGGCGTTCATGCTGCCACCTGCCTTCCGCTTACAATATATGCTAATAATTGCAGCTTATTCTTGTTTAACTTCGGGAAGGGGTGTTTTGCTATGTCTAAACAGGGTAAGGGCACATTGGTGGTCATCGGTGGTGCTGAAGACCGGGAGCATAAATGTTTGATCTTGAAAAAATTCGCGGCTCTAGCAGGTGGAAAAGAGGGTAGTGTGGTAGTGGTTACTGCCGCCTCCGCTGACAACCGGACCACAGGGGATCTATATCTCTCTCTTTTTCGGGAACTGGGGGTGGGGGATGTTTCGGTTTTGCATGTGAATACCCGCCAGGATGCCTGTGCCCAGGCTGCTGAGGAAACACTGGAGAAAGCCACAGGGATCTTTTTCACCGGAGGGGACCAGCTGCGCCTGACCAGTACCTTAGGTGGTACCCGGGTGGATCAAGCCCTGCACAAAGCATACCAGAGGGGTGCTATTATCGCGGGAACCAGTGCAGGGGCCTCTGCCATGAGTGAGACCATGATTGTGGATGGTGAGGAAACTGAGGCTCCCCGCAAAAATACGGTACAGATGGCACCAGGGTTGGGGCTACTGCGGGGGATGGTTGTGGACCAGCACTTTGCCCAAAGGGGGAGGTTGGGGAGGCTGCTTGCTGCTGTGGCCCAGTATCCTTATGTTCTGGGAGTGGGGATCGATGAGGATACAGCTATTATAGTATCAACAGAGGGAACCTTTGAAGTAGTTGGTTCACAGACAGTAACAGTTATTGACGGCAAGCAAATCAAAGAGACCAATGTTTCTGTAACCGCTCCCCAGGAACCGCTGGCTTTGACCAATGTGCTGCTCCATGTTCTCCCCGCCGGTTACAAATTTGATATCAAGAACAGGCACCCCCTGCCTATGAATAATCAGGACCTATAATTGTAAAAATAGGAACTGTCATAACACTGGTTTTTTAAGGAGGTTTCTCATTGTGATCATCCTCAAAACCCGGGTCATTGAAGGCCGGAATGTTTGGACCCATTCTCCGGTCCTTGTGGCCCGTCTTTATTTGGCCCCGGGAGAGCGGAAGACAACAGATAAAATACCTGGTTTTGCGGAAACTGTTCTGAAGCTTTTGCCGGGCCTTGCTGAGCACACCTGTGGCCGCGGCTACCCCGGCGGGTTTGCTGAGCGGTTGCGGGAAGGGACCATGCTGGGGCATGTTGTGGAACATATCGCTATTGAGCTTCAGGTTCAGTCAGGCTTTCATGCAAATTTCGGTAAAACTTTTCGGGGAGACAAACCCGGTGTTTGGGAAGTGATTTTTGAGTACAGCACACCTCAATTGGGTAAGGCTGCATTGGAGACTGCTGTGGCTTTTGTTTCTGCTGTCTTAAAAGGGAATTCCTTTTGTGTGGCAGAAGCGTTGGCCAGACTGCGGGAGTTGGGTGCTGCAACAAAGCCAGGCCCCAGCACTGAAAGTATTCTTAACGCATGCAGGCAGAGGGGCATCCCGGTGCTCTCTTTAGACGATGGCCTCTATCAATTGGGATATGGTTGCTGTCAGCAGAGAATTCAGGCCACTATTACCTCTCAAACATCTGCCCTGGCTGTGGATACAGCCCACCATAAGGAAGCTACCAGAAAACTTTTAAAGGCAGCAGGTCTGCCGGTGCCGGCAGGAAGGGTGGTGTCCACTCTGCAGGAGGCTTTAACAGCCGCCGGGGAATTGGGATATCCTGTGGTGATTAAACCCTGCCGCGGCAATCATGGGAAGGGTGTTGTGCTGGACATTAAAAATGAGCAGGAACTAGGAACAGCCTTTAAGCTTGCGAAAATTCATGACCAAGAAGTGATGGTGGAAAAATATATCAGAGGCAGGCATTACCGCGTTCTGGTCATCGATGGGAAGATGGCAGCTGCAGCAGAGCGTTTCCCTGCTTCTGTGATAGGGGATGGTGTTCATACCATCAGGGAGTTGGTGGAGATTGCCAACCAGGACCCCCGGAGAGGCAAAGGGCATGATCTACCCTTAACCAGACTAGAGGTGGACCCCATCAGCATCCTGGAGTTGAAAAGACAGGGCTATCACCCTGACAGCAGACCTGAGCGGGGGGTTGAGGTATTTTTACGCAGGAACGCTAATCTGAGTACAGGCGGCAGTGCTGTTGATGTAACGGACCAGGTGCATCCCCAGAACGCCTGGATGGCAGGTAGAGCAGCCCGGATCCTGGGGCTTGATGTGGCCGGTGTGGATATTGTAACCTCTGATATACAAAAGCCCCTGGAGGGCAATGGGGTTTTGATTGAGGTAAACGCTGCTCCTGGGTTCAGAATGCACCTTTCTCCAAATGAAGGAACACCACGGGATGTAGGGAAGCAGTTGGTGGAATATCTTTTTCCTCCGGGCAGCCAGGTAAGCATTCCGGTGATCTCCATCACTGGAACCAATGGAAAAACAACAGCCACCCGCATTCTTGGTCACCTTTTCCAACAGCAGGGGCTCAATGTGGGGATGACCACCACCGGAGGGGTCTATATCAATAATAATTGCATCCTAGAGGGGGATACCACAGGGCCGGAAAGCGCCCGCACCGTTTTGCAGGACCCTACTGTGGAAATAGCCATCCTGGAAACAGCCAGAGGGGGGATCCTGAGGGGTGGTCTGGGTTATGATCTGGCTGATGTTGCTGTGGTGACCAATATCGGTTCTGATCATCTGGGGCAGGACGGTATTGAAAGCTTAGAGGATCTTTTCTGGGTGAAGTCATTGGTGGTGGAAGCGGTTAAAGATGATGGTTATGTTGTGCTTAATGCTGATGATTCCTTTGCCCCACGGTTGGCTGCTGCCTCGCGGGGTCAGGTGATTTACTTTAGCCTCCATGAAGACAATGTTCTGGTGCGCCGCCACCTAGGAGCAGGGGGAAGTGCTGTGTTTGTCAGGAATGGGATCGTTTATTATGGCTGTGGTAAGGAACTGGTGCGTTTGATCAGGGTAAAGTCCATTAAGGCCGGTATGGGCGGTCGTGCCCTTCACAATCTGGAAAATGCGCTGGCTGCAGCAGCCGCCGCTTACAGCTGCGGGTTGTCTCCAATCGCTATCAGGCGCGGTTTGCGCACCTTTGCTGACAACCCAGGCCGCTTGATGGTCTATCAGATAAGGGATATCACTATAATTGTTGACTACGGGCACAACGGACCTGCTTTCCAGAGAATTGCCGAATTTGCCAGGACACTGCGCCCCCGCCGTTTGACCGGGGTCATCGGAGTCCCCGGTGACCGGAGAAACGACCAGATCATCCAGGCGGGAGAGGTGGCAGGTGCAAAATTTGATGAGGTCTATATCAGGGAGGATAAAGATCTACGGGGGCGTGCACCTGGTGAGACCGCCAAACTCCTTTATACAGGCGTCCGCAGGGCCGGGTTGCACCCAGGGAAAGTCCATATCATCCCTGATATCATTGATGCTTTTAAGGAATCTCTCCAGGAGGCCAAACCGGGTGATGTTGTTGTGGTGTTTTATGAGGAACTGGAGCCTGTGTTGGATTATCTACGATCAGTGGAGCGGCGGGATAAAAAGTATGCGGTAAAAACCGCACTTGGTAGAAGCAATGGTTAGCAGGGTGCTGTGCATATGGTTCAGTATTGGGAGTTGAGCATATTAAGATTTAGCAGTAAAATCATAATGAAACAAAAAAAGTTCTTTTGAATTATAATTTAATTTATGATGATTTCAGATAAGAATAAAAAAAGGGAAATCAGCCTTAGTGCATATGCCAAGATCAACCTTACCCTGGATGTGGGTGGTCTTAGACCAGATGGCTACCATGAGATCGCTTCTGTGATGCAGACTATCACCCTTGCTGATACTCTCTGGTTTGCCAGGATCCCCTCCGGTATTGAGGTGATCAGTGATAACCCTGGAGTCCCCTCTGGCTGTGCCAATCTGGCTTACAGGGCACTGGAAGTGATCGCTCACCAACTGCCCGGTGGTGTCAGAGTGTTGATCGAAAAAAGGATACCCTGGGGTGCAGGTCTGGGGGGAGGAAGCAGCAATGCTGCGGCAGCTTTAAGAGGGGCTGATCTTCTTTATAACTGCGGCATTAAAGAGGATGATCTGCTTGCAGCTGCAGCAGAGGTTGGCTCTGATGTCCCCTTTTTTATTAAAGGGGGTACTGCCCTGGCTGAAGGAAGGGGTGAAAGGCTGACTAAGTTGCCCCAGTTGCCTGTTTTCTGGGTTGTGCTGGTCAGGCCACTTTATACAATCAGCACAGCTAAAGTTTACAGCCTTTATCAGAGCAAAGGGAGGGAGCCCCAAACACCGGGACTGATTGAAGCCTTGCAAAAAGGTGAATACCATAAAATCCCCGGTTTATTGGGCAATGACCTGGAGGAGGTTACGGTCAGCCTTCATCCGGAGATAGGAGATATCAAACAGCAGTTGTTTCTGTTGGGTGCAGCTGCAGCATTAATGTCAGGCAGCGGCCCCACAGTTTTTGGTTTGTTTCATGATCAGGGGACAGCCCGGCAGGCAGCGGAGAGAATAAGAGAAAAGGGCGGTCCGGATGTGTTTGTGTGTAGAACATGCTCTGCAGAATAGTAGTTTATCCCTGCGCTTGCTCCTGAACTCGGTTGAACTTGCCCTAAGACTTGTCGCAGACGACAGCTGACCGGCTCCTATGACGCCATCCATGGCGCAGAGTCGCCTAGCTCAACATCCATGTTGAGCTTCAGCTGTCGTTACCTGCTCCTTCGTCAAGGGCAAGTAACAACCTTCGTAAGGTCGCTGCGCTTACAGGGATAAACCACAAACGAAATCTCAAAAACCGGGTGATGGAAACATCCCCCTGATCGTTGGGATGATAAGGAGGTTATTATGGCTGAAAAAGAAGAAAGGAGATTGGTGCCAGTCAAATTGGACACCTATAAGCCCCTGCGGGAGGTGGTTTTTGAGACCCTGCGGGAAGCGATAATTACCGGTGTCTTGCGCCCAGGGGAACGGTTGATGGAATCCCAATTGGCCGAGGAGTTGGGTGTGAGCAGAACTCCGGTGCGTGAGGCTATCCGCAAGCTGGAATTGGAAGGTTTTTTGGTGATGGTTCCCCGGAAAGGGGCCTATGTGGCAGGGATCTCTTTGAAAGATATCGCTGATGTATTTGAGGTCCGGGCTGCCTTGGAGTCTCTGGCAACTGAGCTGGCTGCTGAAAGGATCACTGAGGATGAGTTGGAAGAACTTGAACGGCTCCTGGTCAAAATGTCGGAAATAATCGAAAAAGGAGAGATTGATCAGCTTGTTGAGTGTGATAAGAAATTTCATGACACTCTTTACCGGGCCAGCAGAAACCGGCGTTTGATGCAGATCTTGAGCAACCTCCAGGATGAAGTGCACCGTTTTCGTTCTGTTTCCCTGGCTTTCCCGGGACGGATGCGCACAGCTTTAGAAGAGCACCGTAAAGTTGTGGAGGCGCTGGCTGACAGGGATCTTGCCCGGGCGAAGATTCTGGCCTGGAACCATATTGAGAGTGCGGAGAACAGCCTAATGGAAGCTGTGCGTGGTAATGAGGAAATAGTTAGTGAAAGGGAAGGACTGGGGTAATTCGACAGCTGGGCAAAAGAGCGAAATTTTTTATAAAGAGGTCGGAAATGATGATCGATAGAGTGGATGCGGTGATACTTGCCGGTGGTGGGGAGATAGAGCCGGGGACCGGTGTTAAAGGGATGCTCACCATCGGCTCCCGGATGATGGTGGAGTATGTAATTGAAGCCCTTTATAACAGTAGATATATTGATCAGATTGTTGTGGTTGGTCCTGAGGCAATGAAGGAGAACTGTATGGTGCAGGGATTGCTCTTCGCTCTGCCGGGTAATACAATTCTGGATAGCTTCTCTCACGGGTTGGAAGCTCTCAATGGAGCACAGCCCTGGGTACTGGCCTGTACAGGAGACATTCCTTTTCTGACCCCAGAGGCGGTAGATGATTTTATCGATAAGTGCAGGGAGAGGGAAGCAGATTTTTATTATCCTATTATCAGGAAGGAAACTGCTGAAAAGCGCTTTCCAGGCGCTAAGCGGACCTATGCCAGTCTGCAGGATGGTGCTTTTACAGGAGGCAACCTCTTTTTATTAAGAAGAGAGATCATTGGACATTGTCTCTCTGTAGCTGCGGAATTTGTCAAACACCGCAAAAACCCTGCGGCTTTGGCCAGACTTGTTGGGTTCGGGATGTTATGGAAATACTTCTTTGGGCAGCTTACCATCGCTGAGGCGGAGCGCAGAGTGTCCCAGTTGGTGGGGGCCAGGGGTTCTGCGGTGATCACATCTTATGCAGAAATTGGGGTAGATGTGGACAAACCTGCGGATTTAGAACTTGCTGAGGAGCTAGTTTGCGAATAATAACTTTATTTCTTATTTTTTAGCAGGAATCTCAACTATCTTGGCGAATACACAAGGCAAATAATAACCGCACTAAAGGGGAGGTCAATAATTTTATGCAGGTTACAGAGGTGCGTATCCGCAAGGTGAGCCAGGATGGGAGCAGAATGAAGGCTGTCTGTTCGGTGACATTTGATGATGCTTTTGTGGTGCATGATATAAAGGTTGTCGAGGGTGAGAAGGGGTTGTTTATTGCTATGCCCAGCAAGAGAACACCTGCTGGGGAATTTCGTGATATTGCCCATCCCATCACATCTGAAGCCAGACAGGTTATTCAGGATGCGATCTTAAAGGCTTACCAGGAGATGGAATAAGAGAGATTCTTTAGTGTTCATGAATATTTAGAGGGGAATCGGGCATTCCCTTTTTTATTGTTTTTTCATACTGTAGTTGATTGAAGTCTGATTCACTCAGGGAGTGAAGAACAATGGATAAAGTTGGAGCGGTGGTACTTGCAGCAGGTCAGGGAAAAAGGATGCACTCAGATATACCTAAAGTGCTGCATCGTATAGCTGGAGCACCTCTGGTCCGTCATGTTCTGGATGCGGTAGAAGAGGCCGGTATCAAAGAGATCATAGTTGTGATCGGACAGGGTGCGGAAATGGTCAGGGAAACCCTGGGCACTGATTATACTTATGCTCTCCAGGAGAAACAGCTGGGTACAGGGGACGCGGTTTTAAAGGCCCTGCCCTATCTTTCCGCTGATTGCCGGGATGTGCTGGTTGTTTGTGGGGATACCCCTCTTTTGACAGCAGATACACTGGTGAAAGTGATCAGAGAACAGCAGAATACCGGTTCCGCCGCGGCGGTCCTCACCGGTATATTCGATGATCCTAAAGGATATGGCCGGATTGTCAGGGGTAAGGACGGTTTTGTTGATGCCATTATTGAGGATTGTGATGCCACAGCTGAGCAGAAGGAAATAAAGGAAATCAATACAGGGACCTATGCCTTTACCAAAAAGGCTCTGGAAGACACTATTCATAGATTAAATCCCGATAATAAGCAGGGAGAATACTATCTGACCGATTGTATTCATCTGCTGCGAGAAGATGGGCACCTGGTCACAGCAGTTGTTGCGCCTGTGCAGGAAACAAAAGGGATTAATGATCGGGCTCAGCTGGCAGCCGCAGAAAAGGTTTTGCGGCAGAGGGAATGCCAGCGTTTAATGGATGGGGGAGTGACCATCTTGGATCCGGCAACAACTTATATTGATAAAGGTGTCAGGGTTGGTCGGGATACAGTGATTTATCCCTTTACTTTTCTGGAGGGAAAAACCGAAGTAGGCCCTAGGTGTACTCTCGGGCCCGGAGCCCGGCTGATAGATGCCCGGTTAGGGGAAGGTGTTGCTGTACAGTTCTCTGTGGTGGTGGACACCACCATCGGGGACCACAGTCAGATCGGGCCTTATGCCTATTTGCGTCCCGGTAATCAATTGGCTGATCATGTCAAAGTAGGTGATTTTGTCGAACTGAAAAAGGCAACAGTTGGATCAAGGAGCAAAATACCTCATTTGAGTTATGTTGGGGATACTATAGTGGGAGAGGGTGTCAATATCGGTGCCGGAACCATTACCTGCAACTATGATGGCGTAAAAAAATATCAGACTGTCATTGAAGACGGGGTGTTTGTCGGGAGCAACACCAATCTGGTGGCTCCTGTCCGTGTAGGTAAAGATGCGGTGATCGGCGCTGGGTCAACCATCACCAAGGATGTCCCTTCAGGGTCTTTGGCTTTAGAGCGCAATAAGCAAACGGTCATACCTGATTGGAAGGAAAAAAAGAAGAGAAAAGGGGATTAAGGCAAGTGCAAGTGAAGGAAAGCAGTGGGAAAGAGGGGATCAGTTTGTTGCTTTACACAAAAAAGTTAAAGATTTTTACCGGAAACGCCAATCCGGAACTGGCGGAAGAGATCGCAGCCTACCTGGGTATCGGGTTGGGGAAATCTAGAGTTTCTTACTTCAGCGATGGAGAAATCTCTGTAGCCATTGATGAGAGTGTCAGAGGAGCTGATGTTTTTGTTATTCAACCAACCTGTCCTCCTGCCAACCAGAATGTTATGGAACTTC
Source organism: Clostridia bacterium DTU068 (assembly GCA_001513545.1). Lineage (GTDB taxonomy): Bacteria > Bacillota > DSM-12270 > Thermacetogeniales > Thermacetogeniaceae > DTU068. The sequence continues at coordinate 62,341 of LFTQ01000040.1, forward strand.
TGATCATGATCGATGCTTTAAAGCGCGCTTCAGCACGCCGCATCTGCGCGGTGCTTCCTTATTACGGTTACGCCCGCCAGGACCGCAAGTTAAAGGCACGGGACCCGATAACAGCCAAACTGCTGGCTGATCTGATCACCGCTGCCGGGGCTAACCGGGTTCTTGCCATGGATCTTCACGCCGGGCAGATACAGGGGTTTTTTGATATTCCGGTGGACCACCTATTGGGTGTGCCCATTCTGGCGGAGTATTTCCAGAGCCTAGGCATCGAAGATCCTATTGTTGTTTCTCCTGATGTTGGTGGGGTTGCCAGGGCCAGAGACCTGGCCAGCCGCCTGGAAACCACCATAGCGATTGTTGATAAGCGCAGACCACACCCCAATGTTGCTGAAGTGCTGCACCTGGTGGGTGATGTCAAGGGGAGAACAGCGATTTTGGTGGATGATATCATTGACACAGCCGGCACCATTGTCAAGGCTGCAGAGGCATTGCTGGAGCGGGGTGCGAAGGATGTTTATGCCTGCTGTACCCACCCAGTGCTCTCAGGTCCTGCCAGAGAACGTTTGGATGCCTCTCCGCTGAAGGAGGTTGTGGTGACCAATACAATACCTGTTCCCCCAGAGAAACGGTTTTCCAGATTGAAAGTGCTTACAGTGGCCCCTATCTTTGGCGAGTCTATTATCCGCATCCATGAGGATCTTTCTGTGAGCAAACTCTTTGAGTAATTGTTATGAAGTTGGTTCATCGTCTTTGGGGGGAGGTTGTTCCTGTTCATCTTCCTCCCCCTGCATCTTGGATTGCAGTTTGCGTGCCTTTTCTAGAAAGCGGTTGGTGGTATTTTTCAGGTTTTTGACACCCTCTGATAGTTTTCCTTCATTATGCTGCAGATTTTCCTCTGCTCCCTGACGCACCACAAGGACATCTTTGCCGATGGTGCGCACTTCAGATGCAGGGAGGTAGGCCTTTCCCTTCCAAAGGCTGGCAGCAGGGCTTGCGGTTACTTCGAAAGCTTCTATTTTGCCGGTTGCCGGGTCCACAAGGTATTCTACAACATGGCCCAGTGAAGTGCCTTCTTCAGTGATAATCCGGGAGCCTTTTAGCTGGACATTTTCTTTGACCAGGTTGAGGATCTGGGGCAGGCTGGCAAGCCGTTCTGCACTGCTGGCCTTCTGGATGGTTAATGCATTATTGCCTACACTCACTACCCTAGGGTAGGGGATTACCTTTTGTTCGGGAAAGATATGGCCCCGCTGCACGATCAGTGCTGCTATTTCCCCGGCCTGAGGGTTGACCACCAACCCCCTGATGCGACCGATCTCTTTTCCTTCCTCCAGTGTGACCACAGGAAGGGAAAGATACTGACGACTCTTGCGCACAGGATATCGCCTCCTTGGATAAGCAAAATATATGCATCTTGGCAGTAACTCTGTTAAAATATATTGGTCCAGATAAAAGGGTATGCCTGGAAAGTCTGAAGAGAGATTATTTCCGTCATCTCTTGATTTTTCTTTATTCTTCAGGCTAAACTAGGGTATGAACTTTTGCGTGATTCATGGATAAAATTAAGTAAACAGGAGTGTTTGTAAATGGAGACAGTCAAATTATCTGCTCAATACAGGGAGCGCAGTTCTAAAGAGGCTGTACGCGCCCTGCGCCGCAAAGGGGAAACCCCAGCGGTCCTTTATGGTAAGGGTGTGGGGAATATGCCGATTAAGGTTTCTACAAAGGAGCTGGAGTATATCCTTAACAACAACGTTATCGGCAGCACCCTGATCGATTTGGATGTGGATAAGGGGGAAAAGAGAGAAAGCTATCTGGTCATGTGCCGTGAGGTCCAGCGTGACCCTCTCCGCCGGGAGCTGCTGCATGCGGATTTTTTCCAAATAGAGCTCACCCAGGAGATACAAACTGAGATCCCGGTTGTCCTCATTGGAGAGCCACAGGGTGTACAGAAGGGCGGAATTTTACAGCACATGCTGCGAGGGGTGGCTGTGTCCTGTCTGCCCACTAAACTGCCTGAGCAAATTGAGATTGATATCAGCGGACTGGATATTGGCGAACAGGTTACAGTTGGGGATTTAGAAGCCCCTGAAGGTGTACAGATTCTGTCTGAACCGGAATCGGTGATCGCTTTAGTTGTTGCACCGACAGTTGAGGAAGAGGAAGAAGAGGCAGAAGAAGAGGTTGCTGAGGAAGTAGAAGTTGACTCATCAGAACAAGGAGAGGAATAAATGTTCAAGCGGCTGCAGGAGTGGTTGCGCCCGGGCGGCCGCACCGGGTCACCGGAAAAGGTGATCATCGGATTGGGAAACCCCGGCCACCGCTATGCCCGGACACGTCACAATGCAGGGTTTGCGGTTGTCGAAAGGATAGCCGGGAATCGTGGGGAATGGAAGGATTTCCGCCGCCTGGCCAGCATCTGTCCTGTGCAGGTAGATGGCACAGCGGTGATGTTAGTACGGCCCCTTACCTATATGAATCTCAGCGGGGAAGCCGTGGAGGCCCTTTTATCCTACTGGAATTTAGACCCTGAAGACATGCTGGTGATCCATGATGACCTGGATCTGCCTGTGGGAAGCATCAGGCTGCGACCCGGTGGAGGATCAGGGGGTCATAAGGGGGTGCAGTCCATTATCGACTGCCTCCAGTGCCAATCATTTGCCCGGCTGCGAATCGGCATCGGACGCCCCCCTGCAGGTGAGGATGTTGTGGAGTATGTTCTAAAGCCCTTTTCCCTGGAGGAGCGCTCAGCATTAGAGGATGTTTGGGAGTTGGCTGCAGATGCTGCCTGCTGTTGGGTAAAGATGGGGATTGAAACAGCCATGAACCGTTATAATAGAAGAATTTGACTTAATTTTGGTCTGCCAGCCGAATAAATGCATGAATTCCCCTATTCTGGTTAAACTATGGATAATGCTTCCTGCTGCCAAACAGCAAGGGCATAGTTTGGCCAGGGGGGAGGTGACAAAATGGCAGATGAGGATAAAGGGACCCGCGGTGATACAGGTGCCGGAGTATCAGGTATGCTTAACCAGGGTTGGTTGGCTCACATTATAAGATTTATAGTGGCTGCGATCGTCTTGATGGTTGTGAGCTACATTACCCCCGGTTTTACCAGACTGACTTTCTGGCATGCTTTACTGGCGGCTGTGCTTATCGCAGTGATCGGATTTGCACTGGAAACCCTTTTCGGCCGCAATGTTTCTCCTTATGCCCGCGGCGGAGTGGGTTTTGTGGTATCAGCTGTGATCTTTTACCTGCTCCAGTTCATTATCCCGGATCTGAGGGTGACCGTACTGGGAGCGCTTATTGCAGCTGCCATTGTCGGCATTATTGATATGTTTGTGCCAACAGGTGTACGTTGACAAAAACGCAGCCCAAAACCCCGTCTTCTGCAAGGCGGGGTTCTTTATTGGTCATTAGTCGTTGGTATCGTTGGAATTGGCTTGGCGCTAGTGCATCGACCTAATCCGACATCAGACTTCCGGCCTCTGACTTCTAAAGATGATGGCGTCATTATTTGCCTGTCAGCTGTCGTCTACGAATCTTAGAGCGAGTTCAACTGAATGAGTTCAGGAAAACAATCGGCAGGTATAAACTAGAACATCCTGGAGTGTATAAAAGCCTTCTTTCGAATGATATAATGAACAGTGAGGAAAGTTTAAGGGGGGCTTGCCCTGGCCCTGCCTCATTTTCCATTGGTCTAAATAGGTGGTTGTATGAACAATATACTAGAAACAATACCAGGTTTCCAGGAGGCTCTTTATGCTGTCAAGAAAAGAGAACTGCCCCTGCTGATTTCAGGGGTATCAGGTTCTGCTGGACCTGTCAGTGCAGTATCTCTGTTTTTAAAGGGTGGGTTTAAAGGTGCACTCCTGGTCATCGTGCCAGGGCAGGATCAGGTAAACAGCTGGGCTGCGGACTTAGAGCAGCTGCTGCCTGATAGAAGTGTTTTCGTTTTTGACCCTGCTGAAGCCCTTCCCTTTGAGGTGGTGGCTGCCAGCAGGGAACCAGCTGCCAAGCGTCTAGAGACCCTGGCCTCCCTGCGGGCCAGGGAAGGACAGGTGTTGGTTGTTGCTTCCGTTGAAGCCCTGCTGCCCAAACTGATCCCTCCTCTCTGCTGGGAAAAAGGTGTTATTACACTGGAGGTTAACCAGGAGTACAATTACAATGAACTTTGCCTGCTGCTGGTCCAGGCGGGTTATGAACGGTTGGAAACCGCTGAAGCGCCCGGGCAGTTTGCTGTAAGGGGGGATATTGTGGATATCTATCCCTTTTACGGCTCTCCTGTCCGTATTGAATTCTGGGGGGATGAAATCACCTCACTGAAAACAATGGACCCGGAAACCCAGCGTTCCGCTGATAGCCTTGATATGGTAAGGATCTGGCCGGTTCGGGAGTTTATCTATGATCCCGAACTGGCAAAAGCAGCTCAAGAGAGGATCGATCAGGCTTATAAAAAGAGGCGCACACAGCTGAAGGGGAACAAAAACGCCCTGCTACGCCTGCAGCAGAGGGCGAACAGGCTCTTGGAGATGGCTAGAACCGGGACCGGTGGTTCTTTAAACCTGGTGCAGCCCTATTTTTACCCTGAGCAGGTGTCTCTTTTGGATTATCTGCCAGAGGATTCGCTGGTTATTCTGGATGATCCCGGGCGTTTGCCGGAACAGATAAAAGGGCGTACCGCACTCCTGGAGTCCGATTACAGGCGCCTCTTTCAGGAGGGAGGCTCTTTTACTCCCTGGCAGGAATACTACTTTAGCGAGGATCAGCTCTTTGACAGCATAGAGGCCTTTCCTCTGGTCTGTTTTACCCATCTGCTGACAAGGATAAGCGTGATCAAACCGAAAGCCCTGGTCACCATCACTATCAAGGAGATGCGGCCTTTTCTGGGCCGTCCTGATCTGTTGGCTCAGGAACTCAAGGAGATGCTGAGGAAAAAGATCACCATTCTCCTTCTCACCGGTGCAGAGAGCAGTTTGAAGCAGTTGGAGAGGGAGTTAAGGGATCGGGAAATCTCTTTTCTCCCTGCGGACAAATGGCAGAAGGACCTGGTTGAAGGGCGCCTGCAGGTAGCAACCGGTTTGTTGAGGCAGGGGTTTGAGTTGCCTGGGGTGTTAGCAGTGATTACCGCCAGGGAACTGTATGGGCGGGGGAAGTCTAAACCACGGCACCGCCAGAAAACTGCTGGCCGCCTGTCAGATCTCAGCCCAGGGGATTATGTGGTGCATGTTCACCAGGGGATCGGGCGCTATCTGGGCATTGCTGAGAAAGAAACAGATGGCAGTAAAAGGGATTATCTGGAGATCGCCTATGCAGGGGATGCCAGGCTTTTTGTGCCTGTGGATCAGGTAGATCTAGTCCAGAAATATGTGGGTCCTGAAGGGGCTACACCCCGCCTCTCACGGATGGGAGGGGGTGACTGGACACGGCTCAAACAGCGGGTTAAAAAACGGGTTCAGGAACTGGCCCAGGATTTGCTGGCTCTCTATGCGGAGCGTGAGCGGACAAAAGGGTATGCATTCTCTCCTGATACAGTATGGCAGAAGGAGTTTGAGGAGCTATTCCCATATGAGGAGACTCCGGACCAGATGGAGGCCATCCACCAGGTAAAGGCTGATATGGAAAAATCCCGTCCTATGGACCGGCTGCTTTGTGGGGATGTGGGTTTTGGCAAGACCGAAGTGGCCATACGGGCTGCTTTTAAGGCTGTTCAGGATGGGAAACAGGTGGCAGTACTGGTTCCTACAACAGTGCTTGCCCAGCAGCATTACCTCACCTTTAAGGAGCGTTTTGCCAGCTATCCTGTACAGGTGGAGATGTTGAGCAGATTCAGGAGCGCAGCTGAGCAGAGGATAACCATCAATAATCTGAAAAAAGGATTGGTGGATATAATTATCGGTACACACCGCCTCCTTTCCAAAGATGTGGTTTTTAAAGACTTGGGGCTTCTGGTGGTTGATGAGGAGCAGAGATTTGGTGTGGCCCATAAAGAAAAGATCAAAATGCTGAAAGCCAATGTGGATGTTCTGACCATGACCGCCACACCTATTCCCCGCACACTGCAGATGTCTCTGGGTGGGGTACGGGATCTGAGCCTTATTGAGACACCTCCTGAGGACCGCCTTCCAGTGCAGACCTATGTTTTGGAATACAATCCTGAAGTGGTGAGGGAAGCTATTCTTAAAGAGATTCAGCGGGGCGGCCAGGTGTTTTATGTTCACAACAGGGTGCAGACCATCTTTCGTACTGCTCGCTATCTACAGGGGTTGGTGCCTGAGGCAACCTTCAGGGTAGCTCATGGGCAGATGAAGGAGGATGACCTGGAAAAGGTGATGTGGGAGTTTCTTAACCACAAATTCCAATGTTTGGTCTGTACAACCATTATTGAAAGCGGTCTGGACTTTCCCAATGCCAACACCCTGATTGTGGAGAATGCCGATTGGTTTGGTCTGTCTCAGCTTTATCAGCTGCGCGGGCGGGTTGGCCGCTCCAACCGTTTGGCTTATGCCTATTTTACCTTTAACAGGGACAAAGTGCTCACCGAACAGGCGGAAAAAAGGCTGCGGGCACTGCAGGAGTTTACTGAATTCGGTTCAGGTTTCAAACTTGCCCTGCGGGACCTGGAAATCAGGGGTGCGGGAAATATCCTGGGAGCAGAACAGCACGGCCATATGGCTGCTGTTGGGTTTGACCTGTACAACCAACTGTTACAGGAAGCAGTGAAAGAACTGAGAGGGGAAAAGGTGCCTGAGAAAAAAGCCGCGGCTCCTCTCTTTGATCTACGGGTTGACTCCTATCTGCCTGATGATTATATCAGAGATGGCAGGGAGAAGGTGGAGATTTACCGCCGCCTTGCCTTGGTGGAAAGCCTGGAGGAGGTAAAGGAACTGGCAGCAGAGCTGCGTGACCGGTTTGGTAGGATGCCTGATCAGGTTGTTTATCTTTTTGACCTGGCTTTGATCAGGGTCAGGGCTGCCCAGTTGGGAATCAAAGATGTTCAGCATAACAGACATACCATGGCAATACGTTTTGATAATGGCTCAGCACTGCATGGTGAGCAGTTTGCTGCCTGGAGCCGCATTTTCGGGAAACGCCTCAGCTTTTCTACAATTGCAGGGCTGGAGATCCGTATAGATACCAGAGGGTTGGCACCAAAAGATCTGGTGAAAAGTCTAAAAAAAGCGTTAATCAGCAGCCAGCAGCAGTAAAAAAGTATCTCTCTACTGCAAGGAGCATATCCCAGTTCTTTAACGTTTTTCGACAGCAGGAGATTTGTAGAGAGTGGCGAAGGTCTTTTCAATTTGTTTTTTTGAGGAGGAAAGTTATTGGAAACAGCAGCAAAGACCAGAAAAATTGTTTCATATCTGCCGCAGATACTGGTGTTCATTCTCATCATTGCTGTGGGAGGTATTTGGGCATGGCGGGTATATAGTGGAGACTGGATCGTCCAGGTCAATGGCATAAAAATATCCCGTGCGGAACTGGATAGAGAAACAGCATTGGCAGAGAAGTTTTTTGAGACCTATTATGGTGTTGATTTCCAGGGTGATGAAGGTGAAGCACTGAAAAAGCAGCTGCGGCAGCAGACCTTATTCCAGTTGATCGATTATGCTTTGCTGCACCAGGCAGCGGTCAACTGTGGCCTCCAGGTCAGTGAAGGTGAGATCAATCAGCAGTTATTGCTGGATCAGATGCAAGCGGGCGGAGCTGAGAATTTCCGGCAGATTCTAAAGCAGGAGGGAATGACCGAAGATCAGTACAGGGAAACACTTAAGAAAGTGATGATGATCGATAAACTGCAGGATTACATAACAAAGGATGTGACCGTTGAGGAAAAATTGATCCAGGAGGCTTACCAGGAATATAAGGATATGCTGGTTATGCCGGAGCGGGTCAAGGTGGGCCATATTCTGGTGGAAACTGAGGAAGAGGCCAGGGATCTTATTGCTCAACTTAAACAGGGAACCGATTTCGAGAAGCTGGCTGAACAGAAATCCATTGATCCCTCAGCAAAACAAAATAAGGGAATTCTAGGCTATATCGGCAAAAACGACACCGGCATTGCTGAGGAGTTTAAAAATGCTGCCTTCACCCTTTCTCCCGGTGAGTTCAGTCAGGAGCCTGTGAAAACTGAGTTCGGCTACCATGTGATCTGGTGTTTTGATAAAAAGGATGCTGGCACCGCTACATATGAGGAGGTCAAGGACAGCCTTTCCCAGCAGCTGATCGCTCAGAAAAAGCAGGAGAAGTTCAGTGAATATCAAGAGAAATTGAGAATGAACAGTTGGCTTTTCTGGCACCCTGATTATGAGGTTTAATAAAATAATTTTTTCCGGTGTGTTTACCTTTTAGCTTTATCACCAGTTCAAGGATGGAAAGGGTAAAATTATCAACTTAAGCATGGAAAAAAATGAATAAATCCCCCAATTTGGTTATATACTATTCCTGAAGATTCTTATAAAGGGGGGATAGAACTTGAAGGCTACAGGTATTGTTCGACGCATTGATGATCTAGGTCGTGTTGTAATTCCGAAAGAGATTCGCCGGACCCTACGAATTCGGGAGGGGGATCCCCTCGAAATCTTTGTAGACCGGGAAGGAGAGGTAATTCTTAAGAAATACTCACCCATCAATGAACTGGGTGATTTTGCCAAGGAATATGCTGATTCTCTGCATGAGGCAATTGGTCATATCGCCTGTATTGCCGACCGTGATAACATAATTGCGGTAGCGGGTGCACCCAAAAAGGAGTTTTTAAATAAACCGATAGGACCTGCAGTGGAACAGGTGATGGAGGAAAGGAAACCCGTGCTGATCGCCAAAGCAGGTGAACACGCTGTTTGCAATGTCTGTCTGACCGATGATGAAGAAGAAGAGTGCAAATACTCCAGTGAAGTGATCGCTCCTATCATTGCTGAAGGAGACCCGATCGGTGCGGTAATTCTGTGCTCCAAAGAGCCAAATGTGCGCATGGGAGAATTGGAGATGAAGCTGGCTGAAACTGCGGCAGGCTTCCTCGCCAAACAGATGGAACAGTAGCAGTTAATAGGTGGCGTCAGCCGCCTTAAATTTTTTTAAGGCAAAATAACTTATTCCGGTATATCATCACTCCTTGTCTCGTAACATCTAATGATAGCAAGCAGGACAAACAGGGGGCTGGAGATGAAACCGGAATCTTTTTTACGTGGAGCGGCTGTCTTAACTGTCGCGGGCCTTATTGTTAAACTGTTGGGTGCTTTCTACCGCATTCCCTTTACCCGTTTGGTAGGCAGTGAGGGAATAGGTCTTTATCAGATGGCCTATCCCATTTATACCGCTCTATTGGCTGTATCTACAGCAGGGATACCTGTCGCTGTTTCCTTTATGGTGGCAGAAAAAAGAGCTATGGGTGACTACCGGGGAGCCTGGGGGGTGTTTTCCCTTTCTTTTGTTTTTCTGTTTTTTACAGGGGCTTTGATGTCTCTTGCTCTCTTATTAATTTCCCCCTATCTGGCTCGGGAGGTCTTGGGTGATACCAGAGCCTATTATTCTTTGATGGCTGTTGCTCCTGCGGTGTTTGTGATATCTGTAACATCTGCTTTCCGCGGCTACTTTCAGGGGTGCCGTTTGATGTGGCCTACAGCCATTTCCGAAGTGGTTGAGCAGGTGATTCGAGTGGCAACCGTTCTAACGGCTGCCTGGATCTTGATCCCCAGGGGTGTTGAGTATGCGGCGGCAGGTGCTGCTTTTGGAACCTGTACAGGAGGCTGTGCAAGCCTTTTGTTTCTCCTATTGGTGCTCATGTTTATCAAACGGAGAGAGGTGCAGACGGACAGGCAGCCCCTTCAGTTGGGGGAAAAAATAAAAATCTTAAAAAAGCTGATCCTTTATGCCTTTCCAATCTCCGCCGGTTCTCTGGTTCTCCCCTTGGCACAGGTGATCGATACTGTGATCATCCCCCAGCGCTTACAGGCGGTAGGGATGACCATGCAGGAAGCCACCTCCCAGTTTGGCCAACTGTCAGGGATGGCTGGGACTGTTGTCTTTCTCCCTGCTGTTTTTACAGTATCTATTGCTATGTCTCTGGTTCCCCATCTGGCATCTTACCGCACCAATCGTACAGAGATTAACCAAAGAATCAATTCCGCCTTGCGGATCACAATAATAATATGCCTTCCTGCGGCAGCAGGTCTGATGATGCTGGCTGCCCCGATTATGGATCTGCTGTTCGATGATCCTGGAGCAGGTCCGGTTACTGCCTGGCTGGCACCTGCAGCACTGTTCACCGGACTGCAGCAGACCACTGCGGGGGTTCTCCAGGGCTTGGGGAACACCTGGCTGCCGGTGGTTAACCTTTTAGTAGGCTGTTTGCTGAAGGGGATCTGCAATTATTATCTGACTGTCATACCGGGACTGGGCATCAAAGGAGCTGCTCTGGGAAGCACCCTCAGTTTTTTTGTGGTGTTCCTGCTCAATCTGTTTTCCATCATTCGGCTGACCCATTACCGCTTTCCACTGGGCTGCTTGCTCCGGCCCCTCCTGGCTGTTACAATAATGGTAATAATCATCCCGGCAGCCTATAATTTGCTTATTCCCTGGGGCGGTCTGGCTGCTGCGGGGATGACCATTATCTGCGGTGCAGCCGTCTATTTTGCCACACTTTTGGTAACCGGGGAGATAAGGGTTTTAAAGATGCGCTATTTTTTCAGGAAATAGAAAAGGAGCCAGATCAGTTATGCCATCCAATGTTATTTATGTTTTGGGATTGGGACCGGGTGATATTCTGGACCTGCCGGCAAGGAACTTGAGCCTGCTGCGCAGTTATCCTGTTTATCTGCGCACAGAGAGGCATCCGGTGGTGGAATACCTGAGAAGGGAAGGGATCTCCCTTCATCCTCTTGATCATTTTTATGAGGAGTATGAGACCTTTGAAGAGGTTTATCAGTCTATGACACATTTTCTCCTTGACAGATGCCAACAGGAGGGAGTTGTGGTTTTTGCAGTTCCCGGCAGCCCTCTGGTAGGGGAGACCGTTGTCCGCCTGCTGCGGGAAAGTGCGCCTCAAGAGAATATACAGCTGGAAATACTGCCAGCTCCTTCTTTTTTAGATTCCCTTTACCCCCTGCTGGGGATCGACCCTGCTGAGGGGCTGCTCATAGCTGACAGTTTTTCTTTTTGCGGTGGTTTTAATCAGGGATTTCTGCCTGGGACAGGCTTGATCATTATGCAACTCTACAGCTCTGCCCTAGCATCAGAGGTTAAATTAACCCTGATGGAGAGCTACCCTGATGACCACCAGGTTGTGTTGGTGCGGGCTGCAGGGGTGCGGGGGAGTGAGGAGGTGCTTACCATCCCTCTCTATGAACTGGACCGGCAGCAAACAGATCACCTGACAAGCCTTTATGTGCCGCCCTTGACAGGGGGTGCTGTCCTAAAGGAGTCTGAACAATTTGCTCAATATACTCTGGATCCTCTGGTGGAGGTGATGGACAGCCTCCTCGGTCCTGAAGGGTGCCCCTGGGACCGGAAGCAGACCCACCAGACCTTGAAAAAATACCTGATTGAGGAAACCTATGAGGTGCTTGATGCCATAGATGAAGGGAATATGCATAAACTTTGTGAAGAATTGGGAGACTTATTACTACAAATAATCTTTCATGCGGCACTGGCAGAGCGTTCCGGAAAGTTTACCATATCTGATGTGATTGCGGAGATCACTGAGAAAATGATCCGCAGACACCCCCATGTTTTTGGTGACACAAGGGTTAAAAGTGCTGCTGAGGTATTAAAGAACTGGGAATCCATCAAACAGGAGGAGGGGGAGCCGAAATCTATGTTGGCAGGGGTTCCCCGGTATCTGCCGGCATTACAAAGAGCCCAAAAGGTACAGGGGAAGGCAGCTCTGGTGGGGTTTGACTGGCCGGAAGCAGAAGGTGCAGCACTGAAAGTTGAAGAGGAGTGGAAGGAAGTTAAAGAGGCATGGGATAGAGGGGATAAACAAGCCCTACAGGGGGAATTGGGAGATTTCCTGTTTGCTGCAGTAAACACATGCCGGCTGCTGGGTATCGATGCAGAAGAAACCCTGCGCCAAGCAGTGGATAAATTTTCCCAGAGGTTCTGCGCTATGGAAAGGAAGGCAGCAGAGCGGGGATTGCGCTTGAAAGACCTATCACTGATAGAACTTGACGGGATCTGGGATGAAGTGAAAGCAAGTGAAGAGAAAAATTAATAATTTTTTTGTAAAATAGTCATGAATAAGCAGGAGTTTCAAGGGTTTCGGCGAAATAGGTAGCCGAACCAGAAATTTCTTTTAGGAGGGATCTACTTGAACAAGGCAGAACTGATTGGCAGTGTCGCAGAAAAAGCGGGAATGCCCAAAAAGGACGCAGAAAAAGCTGTAAATGCTGTATTTGCTTCTATTGAAGAAGCGCTGGCTAAAGGTGACAAGGTACAGTTGGTAGGCTTTGGTACATTTGAAGTCAGGGAAAGGGCAGCCCGTACAGGTCGCAACCCTCAGACCGGTGAAGAAATCCAGATCGCTGCCTCCCGGGTGCCGGCTTTCCGAGCTGGTAAAGCTCTAAAAGATTCAGTCAGTTAAATACCTTTCCCCTGTTTCAAGCAGAAGAAAGGATAATGCATTAAACGCCTGTGGAGCAGTCACTGCTATGATACAGGCTTGATGTTTTTCCTCTCGATAGGTGCCCATATTTAGTCGTTGGTCGTTGGTGGTTGGTCGTTGGAAAGTTAGTAGTTGGTTGTTAGCATCGGTGCCGTGCTTGCCTTTTTGCTTTATTTAGCAACCGATCTCTTTTCAGACATCTGACCTTTGGCAGCTAACTAGCCATGTGGATTGTTCCGCGGCAGATCCAACGACTATACGTATCTTTTCTCCGACCTCAGACTTCCGGCTTCTGACATCCATTTCCGCCAAGCTCGTTTTTACATCAGTAAGTCACCTATTCAGTTTTTTTACCGCATCTGACCTCCTTTTTCTTGACCTGCTCTTTTAAAGGTGAGATTAAGATATGGACCTGAACTATGTTCGCAATATCATGTTATAATTTACTATGGTCGAAAAACATATAAAACCCACTATTTGAAGCTTTATCAATTAAAAACATAATAATGAGCTTAACAGGTTATTAAAGATAAGGGGAGAGGTCTATAACCACCTGATTGCCCTAGATGAAGAGACACTGTCAACTTTATGGCAAAAACAATTTGGCTTTGGTTGAGCTAGGTTTAAAAGGGATAAAAAAGAAAGGGGTAACGGTGTGCGACTGGATAAATATTTACAGGTGAGCCGTTTGATAAAAAGGCGCACCAGCGCTAAAGAAGCCTGTTTGGCGGGACGGGTCCAGATCAATGGTAAAATCGCCAAAGCAGGGAGTGAAGTAAAGGAGGGTGATGAAATCACACTGGCCTGGGGAAAAAGGCTGACCAGGGTTAAGGTGGTGCAGGTGCCCTTGCGCAATGTTCCCTCAGCCCAGGCGAAAACCCTTTATCAACTTTTGGAGGAAAGAACCGTAGGAACAGAGGAGTAAAGCTATTAGGTGTCCTTGGGAATGGCCTACGCATACAATAATTCCCCCCTGTTAATACTAGGATCACAACAGAAGAGCAGGGGGAATATTAATATGAAAAGGCCATTTTTCTGTTTTTTGCTTATAGTGCTACTGATAACTCTGTTCATCCCCGGTGGGTGCAGAGAACCTGAAAAAAAGCCCATTGATGAGTATCGCTATCAAGAACCGGAAATAACCCTCTATGACAACAATACCGGAGAAAAAAAGAGGATTAAGATGGAAGAATATATTGCTGGGGTAGTGGCAGCAGAGATGGAACCATCCTGGCCTGTAGAGGCCCTGGCTGCTCAATCGATCCTGGCACGCACCTTTACCCTACATAAAATTAAGTATGAAAAAGGTGTTCCTCACCGTGGAGCAGATGCTTCTACCAGCACAGAGGAGTTCCAGGCTTATGACCCCAAGCGCATTACCCAACGTGTCCGAGAAGCGGTAAAGATGACCAGGGGTGAAGTGATCAAACACAAGGGCAAATATATCAGGGCCTGGTTCCACTCCAATGCAGGGGGAAAAACAGCAACCGCAGAGGAAGGATTGGCCTTCAAAAAAGAAGCGACTCCCTATATTCAGAGTGTAACTGACCCGGGGCAGAAGGTGGCTGACCCCGATGATAAAGAGTGGAAGGCCTCATTTTCATTGGATGAGGTGCGCTCTGCAGTGATCCAACAGGCGGGCAAAGACCCGGGCCAGATTACCAGTGCATCGATTGTCAAAAAAGGGCCCTCAGGACGGGCTGTGACCATACGCTTGGGTAACGCGGAGATCAGCGGCTCCGCACTGCGGATGGGTTTAGGTCCTGAACGCATGCGCTCCACTCTGCTTGATCGCCTTGCTGTAGAGGGAGGCACACTGCAGATGGCTGGTCGCGGTTTTGGTCACGGTGTGGGAATGAGTCAATGGGGAGCTTATTATATGGCTAAAGAGGGCAAAACCCATACCGATATCATCCACTATTATTTCAAGGATGTGGAAATTGAGAAGATATGGGAATAAGCTATAACCACTAACCACCAACAACCCAACCATTAATAAAAGTCGGAAACCAGAGGTCGGATGTCGGAAAAAACTGAAACCAGAAGCTAGATGTCAATAGTGACAGCGACAATTAACCAACTACCAACCACTAAACACTAAATAGGCAGGTATTTGACCTGCTTGTGCAGAAAAGAAAAAAGTCGAATATTAGGTTAATAGGGAGAGGAGCATTTTGAATCGCGGGGATTGGGAAGAGACCAGGGAATGGAAAGCGATCAATGTCCTGCAGTCTGAGCCGGGAACCGGGAGGGTGAAGAAGGGATCCCGTCCCCGGCGCAGTGTTGGCTGTGGTTGTATAGTTTTTATAATGCTTTTTCTGCTGGCTGTAGCGGTGATCACAGCAGGGCTGTGGGGATTACTCAAAAGTATTCTGACCCCTGATAGCAGGGAAGCGGTGCCTGTGCTGGTGATGGGGATCGATCGGGAGAAGGAGAATGAGCCCGGCAGGTCCGATACGATGATGGTGGCTTTTCTTAATTCCAGGGATAAAAAAGTTAATTTGCTGTCAATACCCAGGGACACTTATACTGAGGTGCCGGCTCGCGGTGGAAAAGATAAAATCAATTCCGCTTATGCTGCAGGGGGTCCGGAGGCAGCCTTAGAGGCGGTCAGTCTGTTATTGAGCCGGGAGATCAAATACTATCTGGCAACTGACCTGCAGGGTTTTGTAAAAATTGTTGATACACTGGGTGGTGTTACTGTTGAGGTTGATGAAGCCGCCAGTGAAGGATTAGGGATCCCTCCGGGAACTCACCGTTTGCAGGGGGAAGAGGCCCTGCGCTTTGTTCGCTACCGGGGGTATCCTATGGCTGATATTGAACGGATCAACCA
>LFTQ01000040.1:77810-85339 GCA_001513545.1 Clostridia bacterium DTU068
CTGTGGATACCAATTTAAGCACTGTTCAACTGATGGATTTCGCTATGGCTTTTAGAGGGATGGGCGGTTCTCAGATGGAGTGTAAAACCCTCCCTGGCACCCCTAAGTATATAAATGGGGTCAGCTATTGGATCCCTTATACCGATCAGATTGAACCCCTGCTAGAGGAACTTTCCCAGGTAAACAGCTCTGAAAGCTGAGGAAGGGCCGGTATACCGGTTTACATATATAAAGGTTCAGGTATAAAATATTAATTCAGGAAATAATATTCCTTTCCGGGGATGTTTTGATGGTTACTGAGTTGTGTTATATCTTATCGGGAAGTCATATTATCTAATAAACTTTGGGAGGTTGGAGAAATGAAGAAAAAACATATTAAAACTGTGGTGAAAGGGACTTTGAGAAAACCTTACTTAAAGAAGGGTTGTGGGGAATGCCAGGTTTCCTGTCAGTCTGCCTGTAAAACATCCTGTACTGTGGGGAATCAAGCTTGCAGCCTCAACAAATAACTGATCTTAGGTCGCGAGTTCATCTGATCCAAGCCAGCAGCTTGAATATTGTTTTTGATGTTAACAGCGGTTCTCTATACACTGTTGATGAAATCGCCTGGGAGTTGCTGCTGCACTACCTGGACTGTGGTGACTGGGAACAGGCAAGAGAAGCAATGGGCAGGGTTGATCAGGAGGAAGTTGAACAAGCCATTGATGAACTGGAGGAATTGATCAGTGAAGGGCTGCTCTTTTCCTCAGGTGAGCTATGGCCCGAGTTCGTTCCGGGTAAGGAGCTGGGGATTAAAGCTCTCTGTTTGAACATGGCTCACAACTGCAACTTGGCCTGCAGGTACTGTTTTGTGCCAGAAGATATTCGCTGTGAGGAGCAGATCATGTCCAGGGAAACCATTATAAGGGCTCTGGATTTTTTGCTGGAGAATACACCTTATGAGTACCTCACAGTGGATTTTTTTGGGGGGGAACCCCTGCTCAATTTTGAGGGGATCAAATTTGCGGTTGACTACGCTCTGAACCAGGGTAAGGAGAAAAAGTGGAAGTTTACAGTGAGCACTAATACCCTTTTGCTGGGGGAAGAGGAACTTTCCTTTTTTAAGGAACATAACTTCAGTTTTGTTTTGAGCTGTGATGGCAGGCCTAAAGTCCATGATCTGTATCGGGTCACACCAGGTGGCCAGGGCAGTTCTGCGGTAGTTACCAGGCGGATCCGGGAGTTCCTGGAGGCAGGGGCAGCTGACGAGTACTATGTCAGGGGAACATTCACCAGAGATAACCTGGATTTTACCAATGATGTTCTTTACCTAGCAGGCCTTGGGGCAAAGAGCATTTCACTGGAACCGGTTGTAGCACCGGAGCAGATGCCCTACGCCCTGAAAGAGGATGATATCCCGGAACTGCAGGTGGAGTACTATAGATTGGCCAGGGCTTTGTGTGAACTGGATCGGAAGGGGTGTGGTGTTGACTTTTACCATTATAACCTTGATCTGACAGGTGGTCCTTGTGCTGCCAAGCGTTTGACCGGATGTGGTGCAGGCTACCACTATCTAGCGGTCACTCCTGGGGGGGAACTCTACCCCTGTCATCAATTGGTGGGTAACAGAGAGTATCTGTTGGGTGATGTTGAGCAGGGCATTACCGTACCTGAACTGCAGGAAAAATTTCGGGAGGCACATGTTTTCCGCAAAAAAGAGTGCTCCTCCTGCTGGGCACGCTTTTTATGCGGTGGTGGGTGCCATGCCCAGGCCATAACACAGGGGGGAAGCCTCCAGCGCCCTTCACCATTGGCCTGTGCTGTGATGCAGGCACGCCTTAATGGAGCGCTTTATTATATGGCGCTCAAGGAAAACACTATTTAATATAAAATGTAGAAAAAAAATAAGGGCAGCCCGAGGGGGCTGCTTTTTTCGATCCAATTATAACATTTTGATGCAGGAATTATATGATGGTTGTAGAAATATTATATTTATTTATAAAGAGAGTACGCCTTGAAGCACCATTATATCAGAGAGAGTTGCTCAGGTGTAAAACAGCTCAAAGCAAGGGGAGAAACCGTGGATACTAAAGAAAAAGAGAAAAAAGTATTACTTTCGTCGCGCCAACTTACTGATTACCGAGAGTTTGTCTCTGAATCGATCCACAATCTAGGACCATGGTGGATTGAGCGTATCAACTGGATAAAAAACGATCTGGGAAAGGGCAGAGATGCTTTTTGCCGTCTGCTGGATAATATACGGACCGGGGGATGGAAGCCGGATCGTAATTTTTGGAAAAGCCCATATCTGATTACTGCAATTATTACCGGAATGGTACTGGTGGGCAGTAGTCTATATCTGCAAAAAAATCAGCTGGCTTGTGCTGCATACTACAATGGGCAGAGGATTGCTGTTGTTGCCTCCCAACAGGAGGCAGAAAAGGTTCTGGCCGGTTTTGAGCAGGGATTGGAGCAGACCATCGGCCAGGATGTTTTTTTACATGAGCCTGTTCAATTTAAGATGTGTATGGTACCCAGGAGTGAGGTAAAGTCTGCAGACTATTATGAGACCATCCTTAAAAAACTTCCCTGGACTGCCGGTGGTGTGGAACTGTGTGTAGATGATCAGCCTATACTGGTATTGGCCTCACAGGAAGTGGGGGATGAACTCCTTAAGTGCTATCAAAATGCTATTATACCGGATGAAAGCAAAGAGACCATCGAATCTGTCCGCTTTGAGGGGAATATTACTTTCCGGAATAAGCAGGTAGCAGTTGAGGAGATAGTGCCCCTGGAGAAAGCCCTTCAGATGCTGATGGGAGGGGGACTGAAGGAGAACACCTATATTGTGCAGGAAGGGGATACCCTCTGGGATATTGCGGCAAAGCATAACATACAGGTTGATGAGCTGCTTCAGGCCAATGCACAACTTACAGCAGAGAATTTGAAACCGGGACAGGAATTAAAGCTAGCCTCTGTTGAACCACTGCTCAAAGTGGTGATCACCAGCAATCTGATTACCAATGAGGTTCTTCCCTATGAAACCAAAACAAAATATGACTACAATCTTGACAGCGGTAAAACCAAAGTTGTTCAAGATGGGAAAAACGGGGAGGCCAGGGTGGTTTACCGTATTGTGCGGGAGAACAACAGGGTAGTGAAAAAACAAGAGATTGAGCGCACTGTTGTAAAAAAACCTGAGGCAAAGGTTGTGGCAAAAGGCCCCCGTACCATGCTGGCCAGCAGGGGTTCCGGGAGCGGCACACTGCGCTGGCCTGTAGGTGGGGTGATCACCTCCCGCTATGGATACCGGGGAAGTGAGTTTCATACAGGGCTCGATATCGGAGCAAACCATGGTACTGGAGTAGGAGCAGCTGCAGGCGGGCGTGTTACTTCAGCCGGATGGCAGGGAGGTTACGGCTATATGGTGACCATTGATCATGGCGGGGGATTGGTTACACGCTATGCCCATCTTTCTCAGATTAATGTGAGCTGCGGCCAGAGTGTGAGCAGTGGACAGATAATCGGTCGTGTTGGCACAACCGGCAGAGCTACAGGGCCTCATCTACACTTTGAGGTTTTGGTAAATGGTTCCCATAGAAATCCATTAAACTATCTACGCTAACATTTAGCAGAATCGGTACAGCACCTTGCCGCTCATGCCCGGGTTTTTTATGTTATAATGCATTAGATGGACATGCTTGTTTGCACTCTAACCTGGGAGGCGATGATGGTGTCAGCACTGCGCAAACAGCGTCCTATTGTAAAAATAGGGCTTTGGGTCCTGGTAGCGATGATTGTGGTGGGGCTCTTGGGCACAACTGTGGCCTGGTATTTAGATGGTGCACAGAGAATAAAACCGTCTGATACTTCTTCAACAGAAACAGGGGAACAGGATTTGGTTTCCATTGAGCTGAAAAAGCAGGAGGAGTTAAGGAGGGAGTATGAAGGGTTGCGGGCCAGTGACCCCGATGACCCCGCTGTTCTGACCGGTTCTGCCAGGGTGGAACTTACTCTGGGAGCCCTTTATCTGCAGGATGACAATAAAGAAAAGGGAATGGAGGCATTCCAGCGGGCAGTGGGGTTTTACCAGCAGGTTCTGGAACAGCAGGAGGACCCGGATCTGCGCCTGGAGTTGTCCAGCGCTTACCAGTACATGGAGGATTATGAAAAGGCACAAGCAGAACTGGAGATGGTTTTGGACCAGAACCCGGAGAATATAAAAGCTTTGACCCAGTTGGGTATGCTCTTGGAGACCAGGGAGGACTGGAAGGGCGCATTGGAGATTTGGGAGCAGGTGGCATCATTAGATGATGTTGAAGAGTTCACCAGGGAGTTTGCCAGGTCTCGCGTTGAAGAGATAGAAAAGAAGAACTAGAGAGTGAAGAGATTTAGCCAGCTATAAATATGGCTGGCTTTTTTTGTTTCTTAAAATGCCTTCTCCTTCATGTATAATTGATGAAGGAGGAGGACTGGGGATGGAGCGTTTAGCCGCGATCCTGATCATTTTTTGTTTATTACTGCTAGTCACACTACCCGGCCTTGTTTATAATCTGGGGTCCGGGTTGGTGCATGCTGTTCATCAGGTATTATTCGCCTGGGAAACCAGGGGTTGGAATACAGTAGAGAGTGAGCATTTTTTGGTTAAATACCGGCAGGGTGATGAGGAGATCGCGGTATTGACCTTAAATGAAGCGGAACGGGTTTACTATCCTTTAGGCCAGTATTTCGGTTGTTTTCCCGATAAAAAAGTCCAGATTGCCATCTATCAAGACAGGGCTTCTTTAAACAGGGTTTTCGGTTGGGGAAGTGATGAAGGGGCTATGGGTGTGTACTGGTCCGGAGTTATAAGACTTCTTTCTCCAAATGAATGGCTTGATGAACTGCCATCAGAAGAGCGGGATGCTTTTTTCTGCCAGCAGGGGCCCATTGCCCATGAATATATCCACCTGCTGGTGGATTATCAAACCCGTGGCAACTACCCCCGCTGGCTGACCGAGGGATTAGCTCAGTTCGGAGAGAGGCACCTGGTGGGTGTCCAAGCAGAGGAGGGTGTTGATCTTCCCCTGCAGTTCTCCCTTGACGAACTGAACAAGAGATTTGACGATTCCCAGTGGCAGGACTACTGTTATGCGGTATCAGAGGACCTGGTAGAGTATCTGATCAATAATTATGGTTCAGATAGGGTTCCCCTGCTGCTCAATGAATTGGGCCGGGGTGCTGATCTTGATATATCTTTCAATAGGGTTTATGGCCTGGACACCCATGGTTTTATTGAACAATATCAGAGTAGAATTAAACAGAATGTATAAAATATGTAATTAATGCTTTAAAATAGTTTTATAGGAAAGAGAGGAATATTTATCTCTTAATAGAATAAAGTACGAGAAAAGGTGTCATTTTGTGAGAGTACTGCTGTTGAATTGGAATCTATAATCATACAAGACTTCACTATTATATTGGGGGAAAGATCATGAAATTAGTTGTTCAGGGTGGCACACCGCTTAAGGGTAGGGTCCGAGTCAGTGGAGCAAAAAACTCTTCACTGGTACTGATCGCTGCCAGTGCTATCAGCAGTGGAGAGGTTATTCTTGATAATGTACCAAAGATTGCTGATGTAAAAACACAGTTGGAGATTGTGCGTGTACTTGGTGGTCAGGTTGTTTGGGAAGGGAAAAATACCCTGCGTCTAAAGTGGCCTGGGCGGCTGAACTGCGAAATTCCATACAGCCTGGCTAAAAAAATCCGGGCGTCCAATCTTTTTCTGGGGGCTCTGGCAGCTAAAAGAGGACAGGTCAAAATACCTCTTCCCGGCGGCTGCAATATCGGGTCCAGGCCAATGGATCTGCATCTCAAAGGTCTCAGCATGCTGGGTTTTGATGTTAGTTTGGAACATGGTTTTATTGAAGCCATTCCCAGAAATGTGGGGGGTTGCACGATCTACCTGGACTTTCCCAGTGTAGGGGCAACTGAAAATATTATGATGGCAGCAGCTGGTGCGCCAGGCACTACTGTCATCGAAAACGCGGCTAAAGAACCGGAAATAGTTGACCTGGCCAATTTTTTAAATGCTATGGGAGGGAAGGTCCGCGGGGCTGGTACAGATTTGATCAGGGTTGATGGAACACAAGAGTTTCAAGGGACCAGATTCAGTGTTATACCGGACCGCATTGAAGCAGGAACCTATATGATCGCTGCTGGTGTGAGTGGTGGAGAAGTGACAGTGGAAAATGTGATTGTTAAGCACCTACAGCCGGTAATAGCCAAACTGCAGGATGTAGGGCTTGAAGTGGAGGCTAATGAGGACAAAATAACAGTGAGACGGGTGGGGGAGCTGACTGCCACCGATATCAAAACACTTCCCTACCCTGGTTTTCCTACAGACTTGCAGTCTCCCATGATGGTTCTCCTTGCTCTGGCCAATGGTACAAGTGTGATCGTGGAAAATGTTTTTGAGAACCGCTTTCAGGTGGCAGATGAACTAAAGCGCATGGGTGCCAAAATACAGGTTAAAGGTCACACTGCTGTTATAGAAGGTGTTGAACATCTTTCCGGTGCCCAGGTGAAGGCATCGGATCTGCGGGCAGGGGCCTCCCTGCTGCTGGCAGGTTTTGCTGCTCAGGGTGAAACAGAAATCTCAGGTGCTGAGTTGATCACCAGGGGTTATGAAACAGTAGTGGGCAAATTCAGCAATATGGGGGCAAAGATCAAGGCATTGACTGAGGAAGGTGACGGTCTGGGGATTTGTGCTGGCCTTACAGGTCATGAAGAAGACCAAGACAACGATCAGACCGGATGCGCCAGTTCCTGATTTTATAATAAGGGAAGGATGAGCTAGGAGATGACCGGAGGAACCGTTATGTCCATAATTACGGGACTGGCCAGAAGGCGCTTGTTTTATCTGGCAGCAGTAACCGGCATATTGTTATGGGGAGGGCTGCGTTTTCTGCCGCTGCTTTCCAGTGACCGTTTTATTTTATCCAGTTTGCTCAGTGTGGTTTGTACCCAGGGAATGAAACCTTTTACCATCAAAGGGAATGGAATCTCCTGGCGTAAGTTGTTTCAGTGCGGTGGAATGCCCAGTTCACATTCAGCTGTTGCTGCTGCTCTCACCACTGCACTTGGTCTGGAGTATGGCTGGAGTTCTTCTCTGTTTCAGCTCAGTGCAGTACTGGGCGGCATAGTTATTTATGATTCGTTTACTCTGAGGAGAATGGTAGGGGAGCATTCCCGCATCCTCGGAGAATTGCTGCGGGAAAAATCCAAGCATCTCCCTCTTTTAGGGGAAAAGATGGGTCATACACCTCTTGAGGCCACATGTGGTGTCCTTTGTGGTGTTATTTGTGCACTGCTTGTTGTTTATATATAGGGCGCTTGTAGGCAGTGTTCAGGAATGGGAAATGATGTTTAGAATTTAAGAACTCTTTTGAGTTTACGGGGGGTTATATGATAACTACCAGTGAAATAGGCTTTCACTTGCCAGGGTTAGCTCTTTCCCTGGAGATTGTTGCCAATGTAGAGGATCTGGTCACGGACCCGGAGGATGATGA
>LFTQ01000180.1 GCA_001513545.1 Clostridia bacterium DTU068
ATATTGGAGAATGCCAAATGGAAAAATAGTGCCAATAACAGGGGAAACAGCAGTGTCCAGAAGAATGTTTCTTTGTCCCGCAGCAGACACCTCAGCCTGTATCTAAAGATATGAGCGAACATATTCTCTCCTTTAATCTCTCAAAGCTCTGCCTGTGAGTTCTAGAAAGACATCATTTAGGGTCGGCAGTTCTGAATATATTCTGCTGAATTGAATTCCTTCTTTTTTTATGAAATCGAGCACTGTTTCCAGGTTGTTAGCGCCCCTATTGGATTTGATCACCAGCAATGGCCTGTTATACACTGCAGAAACGATATTGGGCAACTGTCTGATGGCGGTCAACTGTTCAGCAGAAAGATCATTTGATTCCACAGTGATTTTTTCACCGATAGCGATCATTGCTTTCAGCTCGCTATTGGTTCCGGTAGCGATGGCTTTCCCCTTATCGAGGATCATGATGCGGCTGCAGATCCGCTCCACCTCCTCCATGTAGTGGGAGGTATAGATTACTGTCGCACCCTGCCTGTTTAGTTCTAGGATTCCTTCCAAGATCTTGTTGCGGCTCTGGGGATCCACTGCCACAGTGGGTTCATCCAGGATAATTAATTTCGGTTTGTGGGCAATGCCGCAGGCGATGTTCAATCTTCTCAGCAGGCCGCCGCTGAGTTTTTTGGGATAAAACTTTGCAAAATCACCCAGGCCCACAAAATCGATAGCCTCAAGAACCAGCTTTTTTCTTAAATTCTTATCCCTGACATACAGACCGCAAAAATAATCGATATTTTCGTAGACGCTCAACTCATTATAGACAGCTACATTCTGCATGACAATGCCGATATCTCGCTTAATGTGATAGGCATCAGGGGTCATGGGTTGGCCAAACACTTCGATTTCACCCTCATCATACTCCAGAAGGGATAAAATACAGTTGATGGTTGTTGTTTTCCCGGAGCCGTTTGGCCCCAGCAGCCCGAATACCTCACCGTCATTTACTTCCAGTGAAAGATGGTCAACAGCTATTAAATCACCATAACGCTTGACCAGATTATCAACTTTTACAATCACAGCAGTTTCCCTCTCCAATCCAGTTACGGTGCCAGGCTTGCCTTTTTGCTTTATTTAAATCAGCAAACTACTCGCGATCAGGGGGACAGGTTGACTGATCGGTCCGATCACCGGGACAGGTTGGGTGAACGAGCCACGCGAAGGGACTGTCTCCCCGCACGAGTTTGTACTGATGGCCATTTTTTCCGACTTGAGGGCTCTGGTATCTGACTTCCATTTTAGCTAGGCTTGCTTTATTATAAACCAACATACCCTGCGTTGGGGCATCTCTGTTTCAGTTCATTGACAAACAATGATGAATCAACGGGAGAGATCGATACAGTGCCATATTTGAATTTGATTTCCAGCAGGTCTTTAGATGACAGTGCAGCACAAAACCAGTGATATTTGGTGCGTTTTATTTGGAGAATTTTGCTGAAGGGTATAGTTTTTTCATAAGGCCCAAATTTAACCTCCAGTGAGTCATCTGTAATGGTATAGCCGGTTCCGAACCAGATCCAGGCATACAATCCTAGATCCAAGAGGAGAATAACCTGTAAAAACCGGCTGCCATGAAAAAAAGCGCATATGCAAAGAAATAGCATAATACCCCAGGTAATCAATCCACCCCTCAGGTCTTTATTAGGCGGAAAATACATTTCAGTATCCTCCTCTTTTATAAAACATTACGTTTGAAAGTCCGGAGCGGCAGCGGCACTTAAACCATTACCGTTTCAATATCAATGTTTTCCTTTTCAATTGATTGCCTTCTTTTATAAATTATGATAGTATTTCGTTAATTACCCAGATAAATCCTCTCTAAAATGCATTTGAAATGTTTTCAGGCTTTGGCGGAATAAAAAATGAAGGGATTATGCAAAAGAGAAAGAAAAAGCATCAGGCGCCAGGATTATAACCCCTGAAATTCAGCTTCAGGACACCTCAGTTTTAGTTCATTCATAAATAACAGGATATTTTGGGGAGAAACACTTTTTGTGCCTGATTGGTATTTAATTACCAAGTGATCTAAAGAAAGCGCTCCACTGGGCCAGTAAAATCTGCTGCGTTTGACACTGGTTATTTCGCTGAATGGTATCTTTTCGCTGAATGGCCCGCGACGGATCTCCAGTGAATCTTCTGTGATTATATAGCCGGTTCTGTAGGAGATCCAAACGACTAATACCAGAAGAATGAGGAGAATCAGTGCACCCCAGGAGAAATCCTTGAAAGCCCACCAGATGCCGAGCAGCATAGGCACCGAGGAGAGAACTGCTATCCAAAGATCCACCTTTGCCGGAAAATACATTCCAGTTTCTCCTCTCCTTAGAAAGATACAGGGCATACAAATACCCGATCAGGGGGACACCGATCAGCGGGACAGGTTGCCTGATCGGGCCCGATCACCGGGACTGTCCCCCCGCGCCCAGTATCATATCTTTTATAAATTATGACAGCATTTCGTCAATTGTCCAGAAAAATCCTCCCGAAAATAGATGGTGGGGCAGGATAATAGGTGGGGAAAAAGTATAATTGAGGGGGGTGATAAAAATGAAAAAACACTGTTTGGAGAGGGACCAGGCGCTTTTTTTGATTATCGATCTGCAGGAAAAATTGATGAAGGCTATGGACTATGCGGAAAAGGTGTACAAAAACACGCGCATCATGCTTGCTGTCTGCCGGCAGCTAAAGATACCGGTTGTGGTGACCGAGCAGTACCCGAAGGGCTTGGGAAGGACCGTGCAAGAGATAACAGAACATTTGGTTGAACACCTGCTTTTTGAAAAGGTGTCTTTTTCAGCTGCCACTCAAGAAATGCTTGAGGGGTTGAAGGGACTTAAGCGCAGACAACTGCTGGTGGTGGGAAGTGAAACCCATGTTTGCGTTTTCCAGACCGTAAGGGATCTGCTGGCAGCAGGGTATGAGGTGTATGTGCTGCGAGATGGGGTCTGTTCTCGTCGTAAGGATAACTATCTCAACGGGCTTCAGTTGATGAAAGATGAAGGAGCGGTGATCACCGATACGGAAACAGCGGTGTTTGATCTGCTTAAAGTGGCAGGAACCCCTGATTTTAAGGCGGTTCACCCCTTGATCAAGTAGCCGGTGCCAGGCTTGCTTTATTGCTTTAATCAAAGGCTAGCCCCAAATAGCCGGGGCCATCAGGGATTAATTCAGGGTCAATCCCCTGATTTGCCCTGATCATACCGAAAGGGCGGATAGAGCCTTCAAGC
>LFTQ01000026.1 GCA_001513545.1 Clostridia bacterium DTU068
CCAAATCCTGCCAAAAGGCCCAGAATTGTGGTTATATCCATAAAGTAACCTCCAGAGGAAAATATTTTTGTTAGAATAGTTCTCTATTGTTCGACAATACGGGACATTTATCCTGCC
This sequence comes from Clostridia bacterium DTU068, assembly GCA_001513545.1. GTDB lineage: Bacteria > Bacillota > DSM-12270 > Thermacetogeniales > Thermacetogeniaceae > DTU068. Next base: position 118 of record LFTQ01000026.1, read on the forward strand.
AGTTTATGCTGAAAAATGTTAATAAAAAAAAACAAAACCCGCTGTACAATCAATACAGCGGGTGCCTTTTTGATTTCAGCAGGGCAGAACTGTCAGGCAAACCATCTGCCGCGGTACTTATAGATGAAGTTTTCAGCTAAATAATTCAGCGGTTTTCGTGCTGTTGTAAATTTTTCTGCAAGCAGGGAAAGAACTTTGTCCAGTCCCTGCTCCCTTGCTTCATCATAAGTGGCAGCCAGATCGTAGTAACGCCTTCCTTCCTCTTCATAGTCGTGTATACTGCGCTTTTTTTGCCCCACAAAGCGGCTCAAAATCTGGTCATCATCAGTTGAACCGCTCAGGTATTCGGGAAAAATACCTGTCAGGAAGAGGGAAATATCTGCAAGCCTTTTGTAAAAATCATAACGGTAAGGAAAATCCACCAATCCTGCCAATTCCAGAACATCATCAAAATTCAGTTCGCTAAACTGGCGCTGGTAGGTCAGACCCCGTGCACGGTAGACAACAGTCGTGCTGTCGACCTTGGTAAAAGAGGCCAGTATCCTGGCCAGATAAGCGCGCAAATCTTTGTTTTGAAGGAGTGCCGCGGTATCCCTGGTATCGAAAACAGGGATCCATTCTTTCTTGCTGATTATTTCCATAGTATAGCTTGTTCTCTCTAGGTCCCTTTTAGTCTGTAGAAGCAGGATAGTAAAAAGCAAAAAAGGGGAAATCTTTAGGAAAATATCTTCCTCTTCTTGGACACGCCAAAAAAGCTTTTCATCATCCAGCATAATCTCGACCAGGTCAGGTTTATCCTTGAGCAGATCAACGATGTAATCATAATCCTGTCTTTTATCAACCACCGTTTTGACAATAAAATAAAGGTCGGCCTCAGT
>LFTQ01000131.1:0-1504 GCA_001513545.1 Clostridia bacterium DTU068
AGGCCGCCCTTAAGGGCTGTGGCCAGCACACCTGTACCAATGGGTTTGGTCAGCACCAGGATGTCCCCTGGAACAGCACCGCTGTTTGTTATGAGTTTATCAGGGTGCACAACACCGGTTACAGCCAGCCCATACTTCGGTTCCTCATCCTCTACCGAGTGGCCTCCCAGGATCACAGCCCCTGCCTCTGCCACCTTGTCACAGCCGCCCTCAAGGATGGCCTTCAGGGTGTCCGCCCCCAGTTTACAAACCGGATAGGCTACCAGATTGAGGGCGGTGACCGGGACAGCTCCCATAGTATAGATATCGCTCAGGGCATTGGCAGCAGCCACCTGTCCGAACATATAGGGGTCGTCCACCACAGGGGTGAAAAAATCCACCGTTTGTACAATGGCTAGATCCGGCCGCAGCCGGAAAACACCGGCATCATCAGGGACACCAGTTCCGACCAGCAAGTCGGGGTGCTCAAATGTTCTTATGCCTGTCAGCAGCTCATCCAGGACACCCGGTCCCAGTTTGGCCGCTCAGCCGGAAAAACGGGCATGATGTGTAAGCTTAACCTGCTCTTTTGTATCCGCCATACTGCAGCACCTACCTTTAATAGAAATCAGAAGCCGGAAATCGGAGGTCGGGGGGCCCGATCACAGGGACAGGTTGACCGATCGGACCCGATCACCGGGACTGTCCCCCCGCGCGAGGGGGCTGATCAGCGGGACAGGTTGCCGCTGGGTCTGCCGCCAGGTCTACCGCTAGGTTTGCCGCCGACTCGGCCGCTAGCACGCGTCCCTGTGCTTTCATATGTGACAGTAACCCCGTCCCCTTGTCACACACACGACCCCCGTCCCCCTGTCACACCCCTGTCACAACTCCCTTTTATTTATTATTGTAATACTTCTTTTCTCCTTTGTAATAGCCCCTCCTTTTTATTTTTTTCAACCTTTTATACTATATCTGTCAGGCGCATACTTCCCTCCGCCGCTGATAACGATATTGCTAACCCCCATCACTAAACCATATTAAAACACTGGGACAGTACTGGGGCAACAAGACCCCAACTCTTATTAAAATAAGGCACCATCACTGAGGACTCCCAGTTGTTAAACAGGGCAGTGCCCGTACCAAAACTGTATACCAGCGGGGTCAGCATCCCCACAGCAATCACCAAAAACAATCCATTGGCGATTAGCCCACCTGCCATCCCCCCCAATCTGTTTACACCGCCCAACAGCACCAGGTGTGTGATTTTAGTCAATATATTGGCCACTAGGCCTAAAATCGCACCCAGAACCCCGGAGACCAGCGCAAAGATGATGAAGAAAGCAATGAGCTTCACCAGGCTATCAGCCAGAAGCTGGGCCATGGTGACCCCGGAGATCCCTGTCTGCATCGCTTGTACTGGCTCCCAGAGGGACGGGGGGAAAATGGGCAGACCGCCCACCTCAGGGATGCCCTCGGCAGGGCCTCCCGCACAAAAGGGGATAAATATATTAGTAAACAGTTTTTT
>LFTQ01000131.1:1595-3335 GCA_001513545.1 Clostridia bacterium DTU068
ATCATCGCAATCAGGCCGCGGCTGAAACCGCGAAAAGCACCCCAGGCTAAAACAAGAAAGATAATACCATCGACCAAATTCATATCTATCCCCTCCAAAATAAAAACAATTATAAAAACATGGAAGATGAGCTATTGCGAAAACAGCATAACCTAATTTTGCCAATCTGTCAATGACACTGCGATTATTTTTGGCGGACTTTAAATAATTGGGAGAGGGCACGAGATCCCTGAGCGATAATGATCCCAGATACAATATAATCTACAAAAGGGTACCTGCTTTCCATACCAAGGGTAGTAAAGATCCCCACTTTGTAAGCAAAACATAGGGTGATCCCTACCAGTATGCTCACAAGCTCTGATGCCTGTTTGCTGATAAACCGGTGGAAGATAGCTGCCAGGGCCTCAACCACCACTGACATGAAAATCAGTGTCTGCAAGGCATTTAAAGGCTCCAAATAATTCACCCACCCTTAAATAGATGTCAAAGAGTCAGCACCGGGCGGTCATTTCCGGATTCACCCACCCTTAAATAGAAGTCAAAGACTCTCCCTAATTTGTATGCACAAAACAATTCCGCCTTGCCTGCAGATGATTTATCGTTTTTTGGGCTATAATGATAGACAGAATACTGCATATGCATAATACTGCAAAGCATTCAGGTTTGAGCAGTTATCAACTGGGGGTGTTTGTTATGGTTTTCATGGATCGCCGGGATGCTGGACAGCAATTGGCAGTAAAACTGATTGGCTATAAAAACAAGAATCCGTTTGTGCTGGGGATCCCCAGGGGGGGTGTGGTGGTAGCTGCAGAGGTCGCCCGGGAACTAGGCGCCCCACTGGATGTGATCATTCCCCGTAAGATCGGTGCTCCGTTCAACAAAGAACTAGCGGTCGGTGCTGTTGCACCAGATGGCACAACTATTTTTGATGAGAGAGCTTTGTTTATGTTGGGCCTCAAAAAGGCTGACCTGGAGGACCAGGTCCGTCATGAACTTGAGGAAATAAGCAGAAGGAGCAATACCTACCGGGGAAACCGGAAACCTCCGGTTCTGCAGGGGAAAACAGTGATCATGGTTGATGATGGCATTGCCACCGGAATGACTGCCAGGGCAGCACTGGAGTCAGTGCGCAAACTCGACCCCGACTCCCTGGTCCTGGCTGTCCCTGTAGCCTCGATGGAGGCAGTATCCCAACTCAAGCAAGATGTGGATGAACTGGTGTGTCTGCTGGTTCCTGATGTGTTCTATGCAGTTGGGCAGTTTTATCAAAACTTCAGACAGACCAGTGATGAAGAGGTAATTAATATAATGAAAGAACTGGCATAAACCGCCGATTAGCGACCGATCAGGGGGACAGGTTGCCGTCAGGTCTGCCGCCGACTCGGTGGCTAGCTAGCAGCCAATTAGACAATCATCTGACACCCCGTGATCAGACCAACTACAATGACGCGACCCCCGTCCCCTTGTCACGCCTTGTCACACCGTCTTTTCCAACCACCAATCACCAACTACTAACCACCAAATGAGCCGATCAGCGGGACAGTCCCCCCGCGCGATCAGGGGGACTGGGTACTGCTGGGATTGCCGCTGGGTCTGCCGCTAGGTTTAGCTCTAGACCTACTGACGACTCGGCCGCGAGCACGCGTACCTGTGCTTTCATTTGTGATAGTAACCCTGCCCCCCTGTCACACCTAACCACCAACAACCATTTATACGGCATACAAAACATCCCTTACCGTT
>LFTQ01000220.1 GCA_001513545.1 Clostridia bacterium DTU068
AAAGAGGACTTAGACAGGCTTCGTTATGCAGCTGCACTGCACGATATAGGCAAAATCAGAATTGATACAAGTGTTTTAAATAAACCCACTCAACTAACTGATGAGGAATGGGATATTTTACAGCACCACACCATCTGGGGAGCACAACTGGTGGAAACACTTCCTGCCTTTAAAGAGATCGTCCCACTGATACGTTCACACCATGAGAATTATGATGGATCCGGCTACCCTGACGGTTTTAAAGGAGAGGAAATACCTCTCCTGGCGAGGATCCTACGCATCGCTGACAGCTTTGATGCCATGACAACCACTCGCCCCTACAGAGAGGCTCTCAGCTATGCTGAGGCATGTCAGGAGCTGAGAAAAAAAGCGCATGTTTTTTATGACCCCGAATTGGTTTATATGTTTCTGGATGTAGTAGAGGAAGCCTTTGTCAAAGCTGTGCGCTGATTTCCCTCCAATTTGATCTAACGCCCTTAAGGAATAATAATATTTTTTTGCGAAAAATTAATAGTAATAATTACTATTTTGCTTGAACCATGGTATTATATAGAAAAGGAGTGATATATTTTGAAAGCGCTACTGGTTTATCCAAAATGTCCTGACAGTTTTTGGAGTTTCAATCACGCCCTAAAATTCATCGGTGTCAAAGCTGCTCTACCCCCCCTTGGGCTCCTGACAGTGGCGGCTTTACTCCCAGAGGATTGGGATAAAAAATTGGTGGATATGAATGTTCACCAGCTAAAGGACGAGGATCTGAAATGGGCTGATTATGTGCTGATCAGCGCCATGACAATTCAGCAAAAATCAGCCAATAGTGTAATCAAACGCTGCAGGGAGTTGGGGGTTAAAATCATAGCTGGTGGCCCCCTTTTTACATCTGAACCGGAAAAATACCCGGAAGTGGACCATTTGGTCCTGGGTGAAGCTGAAATTACCTTAAATGCATTTCTCAATGATTTAGAAAAGGGCAAAGCAGGCCATATATACACTACCTCTCAAAAACCTTCCCTGGAAAATACTCCATTTCCTTTATGGGAATTAATCAACCTGCATGACTACTCCACAATGAGCATCCAGTTTTCCCGGGGCTGCCCTTTTGATTGCGAATTTTGCGATATCACAACCCTATATGGTAGAAAACCCCGCTTAAAACCAACTGACCGCTTCATAGAGGAACTGGAGGTTCTCTACAGCCGCGGCTGGAGGGGTGGGGTATTCATTGTTGATGATAACTTTATCGGGAACAAGGTCCGCCTAAAAAAAGAATTGCTGCCTCAGCTGATCAAGTGGATGGAGGATCACAGGAATCCATTCTGGTTTATTACAGAGGCATCCATCAACCTTGCTGATGATGAACATCTATTAAAGATGATGCAGAGTGCTAATTTCACCTCTGTTTTTATCGGAATTGAAACTCCAGATGAAAACAGCCTGCAGGAATGCAACAAATTCAACAATACCAACCGGGACCTGATAGCTGCGGTCAAAAAGATTCAGAACTTCGGGATCCAGGTAACCGGTGGGTTTATTGTGGGTTTTGACAGTGATACCCCTTCTATCTTCGAACAACAGATCAACTTTATACAGAAAAGCGGGATCGTCACCGCGATGGTGGGACTGCTCAAGGCTCCTGTGGGAACCAAACTTTTTAAGCGTTTGAAACGGGAAAATCGTATTTTGCCTGATACAGAATTTACCGGTAACAATACGGATCTGTCACTAAACTTTATCCCTAAAATGAATGTGCAGAAGCTGATCAGTGGATACAATAAGATCGTAACCACCATCTACGACCCAACATCCTACTATGAGCGTGTGATGGAGTTTTTTAAGGAATTCAAACCCGCCAAGAAAAAAAGCATCAAAATGCTGCGCTTCTGCTATATTAAAGCCCTTTTTAGAGCAATGTTCATACTGGGTGTACTGGAAAAGGGCCGGCGCCACTACTGGAAGTTCCTGATGAAAACCATAATCAAATACCCCCGCTTCCTACCAGAGGCTATCACCTTCGCCATTTACGGCTTCCACTTCAGGAAAATATTTAGCTCCTGTCGGTAACCAAAAAAACCGCGCGGGGGGACAATTGCGCGGAGTCGCGCGGAGGGACTGTCCTGGTGATCGGTCCGATCAGTCAACCTGTCCCCCTGATCGCTGATCGGTCTGATCGGTCGGTTATCCGATGGAAATCTGCTGCCACCGGCCGCGCCGGTACTGCACTGTTACAAAAACTGCCCGCACGAACCAGTCAAACACAGTAATGCCCCAGATAGCGGGCAGCCCCCAGTGAAATACATATATGGCTAGGTAGAACAGTGGTATACGCAGCAGCCAGTTGGAGAGAATGGTAATCAATGCCGGGGTCCGGGTATCCCCTGCCCCACGCAGTGCCCCGGCCAGTACCATTTCCACAGCCAGAGAAGGCTGTTCAAATGCTGCGATTCGGAGGCAGAAGGAACCTAATTCCAATACAGGGCCTGAACTGGTAAAGATCCTGATGATCAGAGAAGGAAAAAACAGAAAAACAAGGCCTGTCGTACCCATGATGAGCAGAGCCATCTTAAGAGCTGCCAAACCATGCTCATTAGCCTGTTCCGGTTTTTGGGCACCCAGGCTTTGCCCAACCAGGGTGGTAGCTGCCACTGCAAAACCATAGCCGGGCATAAATGACAGTGATTCTGCGGTCATTACAACCTGATGGGCGGCAAAAGGCACAGTCCCCAATCCAGAGAGCATAAAACTGGCCAGTATACTCGCCATGCTCATCAGAACCTGCTCTAAACCTGCCGGGGTGCTCAGCTTCACTATCACACTGGTAAGCTCAAAATCCCCCAAATAAACCAGATCTCTCAACCGCACCCTCACCTGTGTTGCACCGGAAAGCAGAAGAACAACCATAACCAAACAACCCAACACCTGGGCAGCAGCAGTTGCCAGGGCTGCCCCTTGAACCCCTAGGGCAGGAAACCCAAACTTTCCGAAAATCAATACATAATCTCCGATAATATTCACCACATTGGTCAGGGCAGCGACATAAAAGGGGATCTTTGTCAGCCCGGCACCCCGGAAAATGCCATTACAGACAAAAAGAATCAGGGCAAATGCAGCAATAGAACCGGTGATCTTGACATATGCGGCAGCCATCTGCTGAACAGCCTGCTCAAAATGAAACAAACCAATAATAGCCTCAGCAAACAGATGAAAACAAAGAGTAATAGCAACACCCAATAGCAAAGCAAGCATAAGAGTTCTTCCAGCGACCTGTCCTGCTCGTTTCTGATTATTTGCGCCCACAGCCCGGGCGATTAAAGCTGTGGCGCCTGTGGACAGAGCAGCAAACAAAAAAATAACAGAGAAATAGATCTGCGCACCCAGACTAACCGCAGCCAGCGACTGTGCTCCCAAACGTCCTACAAAGGCAACATCCACAAAATTCAGCAGCATATAGAGCATCATTTCACAGATAGCAGGCCAGGCCAGGTTAAATATCCTTCGGTTGATCATTATTGCATCTCCTGACAAAATCTAATACTATTTATCTTAACAAAGTAATTCTTCTCTTTCACTATTCATCCTCTGTTATTAATAAGCTTATTAAAGTCTTTTACTGAAAAATTTGATTTTAAATCTTTGTGTTTAGGCATAATATTATCAAAAGAAAGGTGGTTTAAATGTACTGGAAGCAAAAAGGTCCGGAAAACACCGAAAATGTCGCCAAGCTGGTAATTGAAAAAGCTCAGGAACTGCAAATCAGGCATATTGTGGTGGCCTCCAACAGCGGCAACACAGTAAAACACTTTTTGGACAAAGGACTGGAAATAGTCTGTGTCACTCATCATGTAGGTTTTATGGCCCCCGGTGAGGATGAAATGCCTGCAGCTGTCAGACAGGAACTGGCCGAAAAAGGTGTGAAACTATTGACCACAACTCATCTCATGGCAGGGCTTGACAGGGCACTCCGCATTAAATTTGGTGGTGTCTACCCTGCTGAAATCATAGCCTCCACCCTGCGCATGCTGGGACAGGGTGTCAAGGTGTGTGTTGAGATCGCTGGAATGGCCCTTGATGCCGGTTTGGTGCCATATGGCGAAGAGATCATCGCAGTAGCAGGTTCGGGGACCGGAGCGGATACTGCACTGGTAATCACACCGGCCCACTCCAACAACTTTTTTGATACTAAGGTTAAAGAAATTATTTGCAAACCAAGAGAATTCTAGGATCAGGCTTTTTTCTGCACCCCTGTGTGCTTTTCAATGTAGTAATCACCTTTGATCAACAGTTCGGAGACAGGTACTATCTTATAACCCTCTGCTTTCAGTTTTTTCAGGATTATAGGAAGAGCTTCAGGGGTGTATTTAGCATTATTATGGAAAAGTATAATAGCTCCCGGATGGGCATTCTTAACAACCCGATCAACCACAGCCTCTACCCCTAGTTCCTGCCAATCCAGGGAATCTACACTCCATTGAATTACCTCGTACCCGTTTTTGCGGCAAGCCCTAATGTTGGTGTTGTTGTACTCACCAAAGGGCGGGCGGTAAAGGCGGGTGCGTTTTTTTGTCAGCTTGTAGATCAGTTCCTCATTTTCTTTTAACTCCTTCAGGAACTCCTCTTCTGAAAGAGCGTTGCAGTGGGGGTGAGTTAATGAATGGTTTCCCAGTTCATGACCAGCGGCAGCTATTTTCTTGACCATTTCCGGGTATTCCTTTACCCAAATTCCGGTGAGAAAAAAAGTTGTTTTAATGTTGTTTTCCTCCAGTATTTTGAGCAGAGTGGGTGTATAATCGGCCCCCCAGGCAGCATCAAAGGAAATAGCCAATTTTTTCTCCTTAGTATCTACTGAATAAACAGGCACTTCCCGTATGTTATCTTGATAAACCCCTACAACTCGACTGCAGACCCCAGACAGCAGAAAGAATCCAAGTAGGATCAGAACACCTGTTATTATCAATTTCAACACACGGCGGTAGCGCAATACAATAAACTGCATAGTAAACCTCCTCCCTTCTCGCAAATATTTTATTCATTACTCCAGATATTCATGCTCTCCCATTCCAACCCCTTACAGCAAAAAAATATTCTTGTATTTTGCCCAATAAAAAGGTAATTTGTAACAGCGGCAGGAACCCAATATGTTTTGTAGAATTAGGATACAGTTATATAATAATAAGAACCGGTTTTACTCAGGGAGAGGATGGGAATGATCGAACACTGCCACTGCCAGAAGATCAATCCCGCGGACTGGCACGAAAAAACGTTTACATGGGGAAAACCCCGTTTTTTTTACAGAGTCACCACACGGATGGCTTTTCACCAACCATTTTCCTATCATGAAGATATTGCACTTGCCCTTGCCAAAGCCCGCAGTGAGGGGCATATCATCAATGAAAATGCCCTGATACTTCTGAAGAGTGGACTGTTCAAAGGCGAAATCTTAATCGAAATTCAACCCCAGGATCCAACAAAACACTGTGGAGACTCTTCCATTCTGCAACTAGAGGGACGTTTCTATTCAGTAGTAAGCCAACTCCCTCTAATGCAAATGGGAAAAGAAATTGATAAACTCACTCGAGACCTCAAAAAAAGAGGTGACAAAATAAAAGGCCTTTACCTCTGCCTGATCACCTGCCCACACTGTGCCAGGGAAAAGGGCAATCAGACCATAATCATCGCCCACCTGCATTAACCTTTACCTGGTCATCTTCTACAAAAACCCCTTTATTTCCATTAGAGATGCTTGTTTCAAAAATTTTTGGGAATACTAAGGAAAAAGTATTGACAAGTTGCTCCTGTATTTGTATGATTTATCATAGATTTTATTAGCACTCTCTTAAATTGAGTGCTAATAAACCAGCCACATATTCACACTATATTGAGGAGGGTTGTAAATGCTCAAGCCACTAAGTGATCATGTTCTGGTAAAACCACTTTCCAAAGAGGAGAAAACCGAAGGAGGCATTTATCTGCCGGATACTGCAAAAGAAAAGCCCCAGGAAGGGGAAGTCATCGCAGTTGGGCCTGGCCGCATGCTTGACAATGGCAGCCGTGTTGCCCCGGAAGTAAAGGTGGGCGACAAAGTTATTTACGCTAAATACGGCGGCACTGAAGTTAAGATCGGGGAAGAGGAATACCTGATTATGCGGGAAAGCGACATTCTGGCCATCAAAGAATAAGGCCGGCAGTTCAATTATAAGGAGGTATATTGATCTATGCCAGCGAAACAGATTGTCTTTGATATTGATGCCCGTAAAAAGCTAGAAAAAGGCGTTAATATCGTTGCGGAAGCAGTAAGGACCACACTCGGCCCCAAAGGGCGTAATGTTGTTCTAGAGAAAAAATTCGGTTCACCCACTATCACTAAAGACGGTGTTACTGTCGCCAAGGAAATCGAATTGGAAGATCCATTCGAAAACATGGGAGCACAGCTGTGCAAAGAAGTTGCATCCAAGACCAACGAAATCGCAGGTGATGGAACCACAACCGCAACAGTTCTTGCCCAGTCAATTGTTAATGAAGGTCTGAAAAACGTTACCGCAGGGGCAAACCCCATCTTTTTAAAGCGCGGAATCGACCTGGCAGTGGAAAAAGCTGTTGAAGAAATGAAGAAAATGAGCACCCCGGTGGAAACCAAAGAATCCATCGCCAATGTTGCTGCTATCTCCGGTAATGACAAAGAGATCGGTGATCTGGTGGCAGAGGCTATGGAAAAGGTAGGGAAAGACGGGGTTATCACTGTTGAAGAGTCCAAGAGCATCGAAACCCTGGTTGAAGTTGTAGAAGGTATGGAATTTGACCGGGGCTACCTCTCTCACTACTTTGTCACCAACTCCGAGACCATGGAAGTAGAGTTAGAAGAACCCTACATCCTCATCTATGAAAAGAAAATCTCTGCGGTCGGCGATATGCTTCCTCTGCTGGAGAAGGTTGTCCGCACAGGGAAGCCGTTCCTGATCATTGCTGAAGATATTGAAGGAGAGGCATTGGCTACACTGGTGGTCAACAAACTGCGGGGGGTTCTGCAGTGCGCTGCTGTTAAGGCACCAGCATTCGGAGACCGCCGCAAAGCCATGTTAGAGGATATCGCTATTCTCACCAATGGAACATTTATCAGCGAGGATATGGGCTACAAGCTGGAGAATGTAGAGCTTGAGAACCTTGGTCGTGCCAAAAAAGTTAAAATCAACAAAGAAAATACCACGATCGTTGAAGGCTACGGCAGCAGTGACAACATCCAGATGCGTGTCAACCAGATCAAAAAACAGATCGAAGACAGCACATCTGAGTATGACCGGGAGAAACTGCAGGAGCGTCTGGCCAAATTGTCCGGTGGTGTGGCTGTAATCAAGGTTGGCGCTGCCACAGAGACCGAACTGAAAGAGAAAAAGCACCGCATCGAGGATGCTCTATCAGCTACCCGGGCTGCTGTTGAGGAAGGGATCATCCCCGGCGGTGGAGCCTGCCTGGTGGATATTATTCCGACTCTGGATGATATTGAGGCAGAAGGGGATATGGCAGTAGGTGTCAGGATCGTGCGCCGTGCTCTCGAGGAACCGCTCCGTCAAATCGCTGAAAACGCCGGGCTGGAGGGATCAGTGGTTATTGAGCATGTCAAAGAAGCTGCACCAGGTGTAGGTTTTAACGCCCTCACCGAAGAGTATGCTGATATGGTAAAGGCAGGTATTGTTGACCCGCTGAAAGTAACCAGAAGCGCACTGCAAAATGCTGCCAGTATCGCATCTATGCTCCTTACCACTGAGGCTCTAATCGCTGAAATACCGGAGAAAAAAGATAACATGCCACCGATGCCACCAGGTGGTATGGGCGGCATGGGTATGGATTACTAAATATAAAAAAAAGGCCCCTGGGATACAAACCGGGGGTCTTTGCTTTCTGACCGCTTATGAATTATCAAAGAGCCCAGCTTCTGATAGAAAACTGCGCACCATCTCAACCGCATCCTGGTAATCCCAGCTATCCAGATCGATGATCAACAGATCATCACGCTCACGTATTCCATCAAGGAAGGGGTTTCTTTCTTTTTTTAATACCCCCAAAACAAAGATCGGGGCATCAAGCAGCATCTCCACCATCTCTCGAAAGCGTGGGGCATGCTGCTCTACCCTTCCCAACTCATCCATCAAGACTACCTTTTTTCCCTTTCGATAACTTCTCTCCAGGATAGCTACCCCGGTCTTTTCAAAGGTCTCAATACTGGACTCCCAACGGCCGCTTTCACTGAGATAAACCACCAAATCTGTCTCTTTACTGATGGAATCAATTGTTTTCTCAAGGGTATAACTTTCTTTGTCCTGCAGTTCTATCATTTTGAAACCGATCTTCTCACCAGAGTAAAACAGGCGCTGGACAAAATAACCCCCCACAGCATAAAGGTAGGGTTCTATTTCTCTTTTGATCAGAGTTGATTTGCCGCACATTTTTCTGCCTGTTAAAAATAGATTTGTGGTCATGGTTCAGCCCCTAAAGATTTCATAATTACCACTGCATTGAGATTGAAATCCCCAATTGCCCTAAAGAATCACAAACTGCCTGTATAAACAGATTACCGCTGACCTCTCTTCTGTATTCTGCGGTAGCCCTCACATCTGTTATCGGACTTATCTTACTCTTCACTATTTCAGCTACTTTTTTGATATTTTCGCAACTAATCTCCCTGTCCCTTAAACTCTCTTCTGCCTCCCTGATTCGGAGTACGGTTGGAGCCACTGCTCCTAGAGCAATGTGCACATCTTTAAACCTGCTCCTGCTATCATCAACTGTTATTTGCACAGCACCATTAACAATAGAAATGGCCTGTGCTTTTCTTTTACCCAGCTTAAAAAATACCCCTCCCATGCTTTCCTTTGGTTCCGGAAAAGACAGAGAGATAAGCAGCTCATTTGGTTTTATTAAAGTTTTGCCCGGTCCAACGTAAATCTCTTCCAAAGGTATCTTTCTTTCCTGTCCCCTGCTCATTAAGGTCGCTTCTGCTCCTAGAGCCACTAAAGCAGGAACAGTATCAGCTGAAGGGGATGCATTAGAAACATTACCCCCTATGGTCCCTCGATTTCTTATTTGGGCCGCCCCTATAGATGCAGCCGCCTGGGGTAAGATAGGGCAGTATTTTTTTAATAGAGCACTTTCCGCGATTTCTGTAAGTGTGGTTGCCGCCCCAATAACAATAAAGCCATCTTTCCTGTAGATGCCTTTTAAGGTCTCTATCTCTGAAATATCAATTATAAGATCAGGGGCTATTTTGTTATTCTTTAGCTTAACCATCAGGTCCGTGCCGCCAGCGATCACTTTCTTCTCATTTACGTTGTCATCCAGGTAGCCCAAAGCTTCTTCTATTGTTTTCGGTTTAACATACTTAAATTTTTTCATCTTCATCTACCACCCTTTCTCTGATTTGGCAACACATTCATATTCCCTTGGCCCCATATGGATACTCATATTTGGAAGTTACGGTGCAGAACCACCCCCAAACACAACCCCGTTAGGTCAATACCCTTTCAATCGCTGCAGTGAGAACCAGTAATCAGCTTAACAGTCAATGATTTTTTATTTCGACAATAACTCACACAATACCTCTATAATCTTTTCATCACCATTCATTTAACATATCATTCTGTGTATCTGATCCAGAGGCTCACAGCTTCCCCCATGTTCCAGGGTAACCATCTGCAGGGGATACTGATAGCGAACTCCTCAGATTTTTGACCTCCCAGGCTCTGATGATGACAATAACAAAAACAGATGCTGTTAGCTCTTAACAACACTGATTTTGTTATGTTTTGATAAGTATAACGGTATATAAAAAAACAATGGCACACAAAAGTGCACCAAATAAAAAGCATCAGTTCACTATAAACATTCGCTAATATTTTAATAACAACCTTCCTAATTTACTCAACCTCAACAATCATCTCTATTTCAACCGGTACATTCAAAGGAAGTGATACAGCCCCTACCGCAGACCTGGCATGGATTCCTTTATCCCCAAAGATCTCTGCCAGCAAATCGGATGCCCCATTAACCACCTTGGGCTGGTCAGTGAAACCCGGATCACTGGCTACATAACCGACAACTTTAATAATCTGTTTTATCTTATCTAAAGACCCTATCTGCTGTTTAATCACTGCCAGACAATTGATGGCAGCAATTTTGGCTGCCTCATAAGCCTCTTCCAGTGATACCTCTTTTCCCACTTTACCTGTATACTTCAGCTTTCCCTCGACAGTACACAGCTGTCCGGAAGTATAAAGCAGATTTCCGCTTTTTTTTGCAGGAACATATGAGGCAACAGGTTTAGGTGCAGTAGGTAAAGTAATACCGGCTTCAGCCAACCGCTTTTCGATCTCCATATTGGTATCCTCCCTTTATCAGATCATGCAGAATTTTATTGTGGAGCTGTTATGATCATTGATTACAGCTTCTCTACCGCTGTCTCCGGCCGCAGCACCTGAACCCAGGTATTCCCTCTGGGGAAAATAATCTCCTGGCCATTTGAGTCGTAGAATTTTGTGGGGGAATCTATAGAATCTTTACGCCAGCTGCCCTCCTGATACTGTCCAGCCAAAAAATACTCAGCCCTGCCGCTGCCGATCACCTGTATATCGATGCGGGCACTTCCATCCCCCCTGTAGTGATGATCGGCATATTGCAGCACTACATTGGTAACAGCAATCTGTTCACCGCTCTCCCGGTCGCTGTGAGGAGAACCGTTGATATTACGCAGATAGCGTTTTTTATCTGCTACAAACTCATAAGAAACATTATAATTTTTCCCGTAGTTAAAGGAAATCTTTTGATAATCCGGATCTCCATCAGGCAGATCACCGAACCGCCAATGGGGATCCATTATCGGATCCTTACCTGCTGTAGCTTTATCTATGTTGAGATAAACATTATGTGGTGCCTTTCTCGATTTATCCCGCCAGAACTCTCCTTTATTGGCGTATTGATCCAGATCCCTTATCCCCCAACGCTTAATATTGGCTACAGCATCCTTTGATCCGCCCACATGAGCATAGATGGCATCCCATTCCTTACAGATCTGTAGATAATAACTGCGGGCGCTGCGCACAGGCCCAACCACTGATGGGGGATCTCCGGCAAAGAGGGCCATAAACCTGGTGATTTTCGCTTCAGTCTCCATCTCATAGACCACACCGGCCTCTCCCAAACCTGTTTGGGGCCTGGCTGGTCCAAGATTATCCACCATAACAGCGATCAAAGGCCCAACTTCGCTCACCTTCTGTCCGGTTAATGGGTCGGTCACACCCGGTTCTTCAACCTCTGTATCTGGCAGTTCAACAGGGTCCTGGGGCTGCTCACTTTCTTGAGCACAACCATATAAGACAAAAGTCATACTAAACACCAATAACAACCATAAACAACAGAATAATAAAACACGGCCTCTCTTCTTCAATATTCAGCAAACCCCTTTCTCCCTGCATACCAAAGGAACTGGCAGTTTTTGCAGTCATTCTACCACTTCAGAGTATATGCAGTCAATTCCTGCGAAATCATATTTTCTATATTTAAGGAAAAAATAAATTATGAGGTGATGAAAATGCCAAAGGAAAAAACGCCAAAAACAAAAAAGAAATCAAAAAAAAAGTTAGGGCCTCATGAACAGTTGAAATGGGAAACCGCCAGGGAACTGGGGCTGGAAGACGATCTGGCCAATTCCGGTGAACAACTCTCGGTCCGGGAAGCGGGTAAAATAGGCGGTCAAATGGTAAAAAAACTTATTCAGGCAGGTCGGCAAGCACTCGCCAAAGAAAAGAAGGATTTTCCATAACAGTAGAGAATATCTGAAAAAAACACAATAATCATCCGAGCCCACTGACCTAAGGATTATCTATGGCAGGCGGGCCGACAGGGTGTATCTGGAAACAGGTATGCCTCCCAGTGCGGAAAGGATGTCAAGTATACCAGGCAAACCTCCGCCTGGTTTTTTTGTCCATTAAGCACTGGGAATCGAAAAAAAAGACGAAGGGGGGGATCTTTAAAGGACGGGAATAGATCAATCCATCCATAAATTTGCGTCTTAATAAAGACCTGCTATGAAAAGTAATAGAAGACAAAAGGAGGGGATAAACTGATGGTGTTACAGAGAAAATGGAAGATTGCTGCATTACTGATGGCATTTGTTTTACTGCTGGCTATGGCAGCAGCGGGTTGTGCTGACAACGAATCTCAGGGGCCAAATGAAGCAAAGGAACCAGCCAATAAAAAGGTAATTCTAGCCACAACCACCAGCACTGTGGATACCGGCTTACTGGATGAATTGCTTCCAATTTTTAAAGAGCAAACCGGCTATGAGGTCAGTACTATTGCAGTAGGAACCGGTGAGGCCTTGAGAATGGGAGAAGAAGGAAATGCTGATGTTCTGCTCACACACGCACCCGCTTCTGAGCAACCTTTGGTGGACAAGGGAGATGTAATCAATTATCAATTGGTAATGCATAATGACTTTGTTATTGTTGGCCCTGCCAGCGATCCCGCCAAGATCAAGGGGATGAAATCAGCTGCCGACAGTTTCAAAAAGATCATGGACAGCAGTTCTGCTTTTGTTTCCCGTGGCGATGATTCAGGCACTCATAAAAAAGAAAAATCAATCTGGGAAAAACTCAACGTAGAACCCAAAGGTGACTGGTATATAGAGGCTGGGGCAGGCATGGGAGATACATTGAGAATGGCCTCTGAAGAACAGGCCTATACACTGACCGACCGCGGCACCTATCTGGCCTGGAAGGACAAACTGGATCTGGAAGTCATGGTAGAGGGTGATAAAATTTTACTCAACATTTATCATGTGATGCAGGTCAACCCTGAAAAAAACGATAAGATCAATGCCGAAGGAGCAAAGGCATTTGTGGAGTTCATGGTATCTCCAGATACCCAGAAGATCATCGAAGACTTTGGCAAAGATAAATATGGTGAGCCGCTGTTCATTCCCGATGCAGGTAAGAACGAGGACGAAATAGGAATGTAATTGTTACACCCTTGATCTTCCGGAACAAATTTTAACGATGGCCATAAGTGGCCATCGTTTTTTCTGTTTCCATAAAATAAAAAAAAGGGAGTTGCAGTGATAACGTAGAATACGGATAACAAACCATATAGGAGGAACAGTTGAAGATGAGGAGATCAGCTGGTTTATTTACTAATATATTACTCAAAATTTTTTTCCTGATTATTTTTTTGACAGCACTTGTAGGCCAGCCATTAACAGGGCTGGCAGAGGCTGATGCAAACAAACCTGTGGTAGTTGCCCGCTATGAAGGGGCTGTTGTCCCAATAACAGCTAAATACATTGAGCGGGTCATTCTTCACGCGGAAGATATCGGTGCCCAAGCCTGTGTGATTCAGTTGAGCACACCTGGTGGGCTCTATACCGCGACTCAGGAGTTGGTCTCCTACATTGTCAATGCAGAGGTTCCGGTAATTGTCTATGTTTCACCATCTGGAGGATGGGCAGGTTCTGCAGGGACCTTTATCACAGTATCTGCCCATATTTCCGCTATGGCACCCGGCAGCCGCATTGGTGCAGCTCATCCGGTATCAATCGGACAGAGTGGTGAGGCGCAGGATGTTCCCAGTGAAAAAATAACCGAAGATGCAGCAGCCTGGGCACGATCACTGGCCCAGATGCGGGGCAAGAACGCTGACGCGGTGGAACAGGCGGTGCTGGAAAGCAAATCATACTCAGACAGTGAAGCCCTGAAGCTGAATATCATCGATCTCAGAGCTGAGAATTTAAATGACCTGCTGGAACAGGTCCAGGGCAGAACTGTCACTTTAGCCGGTGGCACCACTGTTAAGCTTGAGACCAGGAATGCCCCATTAGTGGAGGTTCCTATGAACTTTATTGAAGATACACTTCTTACCCTGAGCAATCCGGACCTGGCCTATATCCTGATGACCATCGGTATGGCCGGGATTATGGTGGAAATCTACAATCCAGGACTTATTTTCCCTGGTGTTGTAGGGGCCATCTCTCTGCTGCTGGGGCTTTATTCTCTGGGCACACTGGACGCCTATTGGGGAGGAGTTCTCTTGATCATCCTAGCTTTTGGTCTATTTATCGCAGAAGTTTTTGTAGCAAGCCACGGACTACTGGGAGCAGGTGGTGTCATTTCTTTTCTTACCGGTTCCCTGCTGCTGTTCAGCGGCGGACCCCCAGGGATAGGAATCAATATCTCTTTGATTGTAACCACCACCATCATTTTTGCTGCACTGATGGCCCTGCTGATTACAGCAGTGGTTAGGGGCCAGAAACGCAGGGTAACAACAGGAGCCGAAGCACTGATCGGTAGAGAAGCCGCAGCCAGAACAGACCTGACACCTGCAGGGTTTATCTTCGCGGAAGGGGAACTCTGGAATGCGGTGAGCACAGAAGGTGATATTAAGAAAGGAGAAAAGGTGGTGATCACCGGCATTGACGGCCTGCGCTTGAAAGTACAGCGCTATAAATGACCACAGCCGGAGGTATGTCAAACAGCAAAAAAAGTCATAATAATTTAAGAAAGGGGTGAGTTCCAGGCAGTGCCAAAGCACTCCTGGGAAAATATGGGCTATACTTTTTTAGTTGTTCTTCTCCTGATGCTCTTAGCCTCCTCCCTGCGCATTGTGCAGGAATATGAACGAGGTGTTATCTTCCGCCTGGGCCGCTGTGTAGGAGCCCGGGGGCCAGGCATCATCTTTTTGATCCCTGGTATTGAAAGGATGCAGAAGGTTGACCTGCGGGTGATTACCATGGATGTTCCCACCCAGGAGGTCATCACCAAGGATAACGTTACAGTCAAAGTAAATGCAGTGGTTTATTTCCGGGTATTGAACCCGGTAGATTCTGTGATCAAGGTTTATGATTTCATCAAAGCCACCTCCCAGCTCTCCCAAACAACCCTGAGGAGTGTACTGGGGCAGTCAGAGCTGGATGAACTGCTGGCACACCGGGATGCCATCAATCAGCGCCTCCAGAATATCATTGATGAAGGCACTGAGCCCTGGGGGATAAAAGTGGGCACTGTAGAGGTTAAGGATGTTGAACTCCCACCTAATATGCAAAGGGCAATGGCAGCCCAGGCCGAAGCAGAGCGTGAACGAAGAGCCAAACTGATTCATGCAGATGGTGAGTTCCAGGCATCCAAAACCCTGGCAGAGGCAGCAGAAATCATTTCCAAAAACCCGGCTACTATCCAGCTTCGCTACCTCCAGACACTGCGGGAGATAGCAGTTAACCAGTCCAGTACAGTTATCTTCCCCCTGCCCATAGATTTAATCAAGCCATTTTTAGAGATGGCAGGTAGTCTCAACCCGGGAGAAAAGAATGAATAAAGATCCTTTATCAAATGCCAGGGGAAATACCCTGGCATTTATTATTTAACATTTTGCCATAAATTAACTATAATGAAATAAAAGCAGGAATTATTAAAGAAAAAAAGAATAGTGTTTGTACTGAACATCCGGGAAAGGTGCTGTTCCATGAGAAAAATAATATGGCGGGAGTTCACTATCGCCCTCCTGGATATTTTGAGATATAAAAAAAATAAGAGCAGAGGGCTGCTGCACGTTAATCTCAGGCAGTACCACGGACCGGAAATTGAACTGCGTGACGGCACTTCAGTTCGCCCCGGAGATAGTATTGGGGAACTGCATCTGTCCAACAGCGCATTTTTTAATATTTTACGGAACTGCAGCAGCGATGTCCAGGCAGTTATGAAAATTAAAAAAGAAATGAAACAGGAACTGACCCAACTGGCTGAAATGGTGCAGCAGAATAAGGTAGATCAGAAGATCAAAGCTTTCTTTGGAATTACCATCTTTCATCAGGGAGCACGACTTCTTGGTTTTGATATCAAAGAGATCGATTCTGCTTTTTGGCGCTTATGCTACAAGGTTGGTCAACTGCCGCTTTTCGTACTTATCCATCCTTTAAACTGGATACACCCCAAGAAAAAAAAACTTGTCCCCAAAGAGATCTGGATCTCCCGGTCAGCACTGCTGCGTGATTTTCTCCCCACATCAAAATCCTAGTTTGGAGAGAAATGGGCAGTATTAGCTCAATTTCTCTGATCATAATATTTAAGAAACGCAAAAAGGAGGTATGGAATTGGATACCAGAAAAACAGGTATTATCCTTGTGACTGTAAGCATACTGATTACACTGATAGCGGCAGTTCTGGCCAATAAAGGAGAAAAGGAAAGCACCCGCACCATTGCCGGATCCGGTAAAGTAGCGGTGATCTATCTTACAGGAGCCATCACTTCAACACAGGATTCAATCATCTGGGGAACTGGCTCCAGCACAAGCTTAACTATGAATTACCTGGAAAACGCTGAAAAAGATGATTCCTTGGATGCGGTTGTGCTGCGAATCGACTCACCTGGGGGAAGCGCCAACGCGTCCCAGGAGCTTTATGAACAGGTCCTCCGTGTGAAAAAATCCGGTAAAAAAGTGGTGGCTTCCTTTGGTGACACAGCAGCTTCAGGCGGCTACTATGTAGCTGCAGCTGCCGACAAGATCGTTGCTGGCCCATCCTCTCTAACCGGGAGTATCGGAGTGATCTCTACTGTGCCCAATCTGGAGGAACTCTATAATAAGATCGGTTATAAGGAGCGTGTTTTTAAAAGCGGCACCTTCAAAGATATGCTGTCACCATCACGACCTCTGACTCCTGAAGAGGAAAAGATTATGCAGGGAATCATTGATGACACTTATCATCAATTCATCAACGCCGTGGCTAAAGGACGCGGCATGTCCCTGGACCAGGTGCGAAAACTGGCAGATGGCAGGATCTTCACAGGTAATCAGGCTAAAGAGGTGGGGCTTGTTGATGAGTTGGGCGGAAAAAGGGAGGCTATCGAACTAGCAGCGGATTTAGCAGGGATTAAAGGTGAACCAGAGGTCGTTGAATACCGTCGGATGCCGGGCTTTCTCGATATTCTTCAGCGCTTCGGCTTTTTATCACAAAAACCTCTCTTATATCCTGCTTATACAACAATTCAATATTAGGGGGAGAGAAAAATGTGGGAACGTATTATCGGCGTTATTATATCACCTGGGGAAACCCTGCGACAAACAGCTGAGGCTGAACTGTGGAAAGAGGGACTGCTCATCGTCTTATTGGTCTCACTGCTCAAATGGTTAAGCAAACTGGCTGCCCCTGAGCAGGAACTTTTAGGACAGCTGGAAAAGTTCACAGGCTCATCTGTAGATCAATTTTCTTCAGCCATGGACTCGCCCATAGCAGCTTTTTTCTCATCACTGTCCGGTGACCTGATCTTCTGGGTCTTGGGGGGGCTACTCTTTTTTCTGTTCGCAAAAATATTCAATGGCAAGGGAACCATTCCAGGTATGCTGGCAGGGCTGGGCTATGCATCCACCCCGTTTTTTCTGGGAGCACCTCTGATGGCTGTAATATCTGGAGGTATAGCAGGCTATTTCCTGAGCAGTGTAATCGGTTTTGCCACCAGTATCTGGGTGATTGTTCTCCAAATTATAGCCATCAGGGAAAGCCAGCAGATCTCCACAGGAGGAGCTGTAGTCACCTTTATTATTCCAGGTATATTGCTGTTTCTTATCTTCCTCTTTTTCATTCTTCTTATAGCAGGTTTCATTTACATTTTGATGGCAGCTTAAGAATTGACAACTTCAGGCAGCAAACCGTATAATGATGCATAACAGCAATATCTGGGGAAAGGAGTATATTGACACCTTGAATCAGCATCGTTTTCCCGTTGACTACCAGTTAAAAGCAAGAATGTTTCTGACAATGTTCCTACTGGCTGCAGTTTATCTCCTTTTCGCCATGGTCCTCTGGTATGCGAATGTCAGTATCACATTTATTGTATTCATTGTCGGTGCCATGCTCCTGGCCCAGTACTACTTTTCCGATAAACTGGTACTGGCCAGCACCAGGGCTAAAGAGGTTTCACCGGCGCAGGAGCCTGAACTGCACGCCATGGTGGACCGTCTCTCCATGCTAGCTGGTCTGCCTAAACCCCGGGTGGCTGTGGTGCCCACCCGTATACCCAATGCCTTTGCCACAGGGAGAAACCCCAGGAACGCGGTGGTAGCCGTTACCCAAGGGCTGATGCAGCAACTGACACCCCAGGAGGTTGAAGCTGTACTGGCACATGAGATCAGCCACATCAAAAACAGAGATGTGGCAGTGATGACTATAGCCAGCTTTTTTGCAACAGTGGCCTCTTTTATAGTACAGAATTTCTTCTTTTTCGGCGGTGTTGGCCGGGACCGTGAGGATCGTGGTTCATACATACTGATTTACCTGGTCTCTCTATTGGTCTATCTGATCAGCTTCTTCCTGATCAGGGCCATATCCCGCTATAGGGAGTATTCAGCTGACCGGGGAGCAGCCTTTTTGACAGGATCCCCAGGCTTGCTGCGTGATGCCTTGATCAAAATCAGCGGAACAATGAAGTATATACCTGAACGGGATCTGAGGCAGGCGGAGGGGATGAATGCCTTTTTCATTATTCCCGCTCTAAAAGGAGATGCCCTGGCAGAGCTCTTTTCCACCCACCCCTCTTTAGAACGGCGCCTGGCATATCTCCGTGAGCTGGAACGGCAGATGAGAGGTTAAGAAGAACTGACATAAAACATTTTTCAGTGATCACCATATAATACTCAACAAAAACCGCTGTTTAAGTCCAGCGGTTTTTTTTACAACAGCACAATTCCATAACAGCAATTTCAGTACAGGGGGTGATCTGATATTGCTAAAACAAAAATGCGTAATCTAGGCCATGTAGCCAAATATACCTTTGAGGATATTTTGGGAAACAGCAGTAAAATAAAAGATGCCATAGAAAAAGCCTACCGTTTCGGAGACGTTGATGCCACAGTTCTCATTTACGGGGAAACCGGGGTAGGAAAGGAATTTTTCGCCCATGCCATTCATAATGTAAGCCCTCGCAGGGATGGCCCATTTATCACAGTCAACTGTGCAGCAATACCTGATAACCTTTTGGAGAGTGAACTATTTGGTTATGCGGAAGGAGCTTTTACCGGAGCAAAAAAAGGAGGAAAAAGAGGCTATTTTGAGATGGCTGATGGCGGTACTATTTTCCTTGATGAGATCTGTGAGATGTCTGAAAAACTGCAGACTAAACTGCTGCGAGTGCTCCAGGAGCGTGAGGTCATGCGGCTGGGAGATGATCGCCTCATCACTGTGGATGTGCGGGTGATCGCTGCAACCAACAGCGACTTAAGAAAATTAGTTAAGGAAAAACTCTTTAGATCGGACCTTTTTTACAGAATCAATGTGCTGTCACTGGTGGTGCCTCCGCTCAGAGAACGTCGTGAGGACATCCCTTTTCTCCTGGATTACTTTCTGAACATCTTCTGTAAAAAGTACAATAAAAACATTAAAGGGATCGAACCGGAAGGAATTGAGCTTTTCTATCAATACGACTGGCCCGGCAACACCCGAGAACTGCAGAATATCATGGAACGGTTGGTGATCCTGACTGACAGCAACTACATATCAGCAGATCTCGTCACAGAGTCACTTATGATTTCCTCACCGGATTACATAACGGTTTCTCCCTCCCCAACTTCCCAATTTGAAAACACATATGATCAAGAACTGACACTAAAGACCGAGCTTGATAGCCAAACTGCAATTGTAAAGGCCTTAGCGGCTGCCGGTGGTAATAAAAAAAAGGCTGCACAGATACTGGGAATCAGCCGCACCACACTCTGGAGGCGATTGAAAAAATACAATATATTATAAAAGCCCTATTCCGGTTTTCTACCTTCTTACATCCCTCTGCTAATTATCTGTATACACTACAGTTTGATGGTAATACTAATCCAAAGAATATAAAACAGTCAATGCATCACATGAAACTTATTTAAACTGAGTGAAACTATAATGCAACTACTTGTGAAACTGTTTAAGTGATATACTCCTCTAACCCTTATTAATGCTTCCTGGCACAACCCTTGCATTGTATAAATTTAAAGGGGGGATGAACAATGGAAGAAACCATCGGTAATGTTGCTATTTGGGGATCACTGGGGCTGCTGTTCCTAGTTGTTATAATCATGGTTTTCCAAATCTTTGCCTACTTTAAGCCCAAAGATTAAAGATACACTGCAAACTTGTAAACCCTCTCCTTTTAAGGAGAGGGTTTCTTTTGTTTTTGTACTGTGGCAACTGCCCAGCAGGCTATTCCTTCTTCCCTGCCCACAAAACCAAGTCCCTCTGTTGTTGTAGCTTTGAGGCCAACTGCTGTTGTGGGAATATTCAATACAGCAGCAATTAAGGAACGAATCTGTTCAATGTAAGGTGCCAGCCGTGGCTTTTGGGCAGCAACCACCAGATCAATCTGCACTACCCGGTAACCCTCACCGGCCAAAAGCCTCTGTGTAATGTGGAGCAGTGCCAAACTGGATGCCCCCTCCCATCGGGGATCTGAGGGAGGAAAATAATGGCCGATATCGGGCAGTGCTGCCGCTCCTAGGCAGGCATCGATCAAGGCATGGAGCAGGACATCCCCATCTGAATGTCCCATTAAACCTGTCTCCTCCGGTATTCTGACTCCACCCAGATAAAGGGGACGGCCATGTTCAAAAGGGTGCACATCATAGCCCAAACCGGTGCGCACCAGCGGTTCCGGGCACTCTATAACCGGCATTCCCATCAATGCTCTGGCAATATTAATATCCTCCGGTGTGGTGATCTTGATATTATTATGGGTACCGGGGTAAATATCTACCCGGTGCCCCAACCGCTCTACAAGAGAAGCATCATCAGTTCCCTGGTATCCTGACTCCCTGGCCGCATCCAGAGCCTCCTGTAGCAGTGATCTGCGGAAGATCTGAGGTGTTTGGGCCAGCCAGAGGGAAGAACGCTCAGGTGTAGCTTTGATCCTCTCCCCATCAACAACCTTGATGGTGTCTTTGGCTGGAACAGCCACTACCACAGCTTCTGACAGTTGAGCCCGCTGCAGCGCTCCTTCCAGGACTTCCTGTGTGAGTAAAGGACGTGCACCATCATGGACAACCACCAGATCGCAGTCCTCAGGGAGGGCTTTGAGACCCGCAGCAACAGATTCCTGCCTGATACTCCCCCCAGGGACGATCCCCACCAGTTTGGGTAGAGAATAAGTGGAGAGAAGTGTTCTGCAGTAAGAAACTTCACTTTCTGCTGCAGCGATAACATAGGTATTTACCATACCGGAATTCTCAAAAACCCTGAGGCTGTGCACAATAACCGGGACATCACCCAATGGCAAGTAGACCTTATTTAAGGGGGAACACATCCGTTCCCCCTTACCAGCAGCTAAAACTATACCCCCAACCTTACCCAATCACATTCACCTCATGGTAGGGCTGAGCTGAAGAAGAATCCTTGAAAGCCATCTTTGGCTTGGCAAAGATCATTCGCCCGGCAGAGGTCTGAAGCACACTGGTGACTACAACATTGATGCGCTGGCCGATGTACTTCTTCCCCCCTTCGATGACGATCATGGTTCCATCCTCTAGGTAGGCAACACCTTGTCCACTCTCTTTGCCATCACGAATAACATCAACCCCGTTAATTTCTTCACCCGGAAGGAACAATGGCTTAACAGCGTTAGCCAGTTCATTGATATTGAGTACTTTAACACCTACCAGTTCAGCTACCTTATTGAGATTGAAATCATTGGTCACAACAGGACAATCAAGCCGCTTACAGACCTGGATAAGCCTGTAATCCACATCTTTCCTATTATCCAACCCATCGAAATCACGTATCTCTATCTTTATCCCCTGCTCTTTGCGCATCTGGTTTAAAATATCCAGTCCCCGCCTTCCCTTATTACGCCTGAGCAAATCCGAGGAATCAGCGATATGCTGCAGTTCTTCCAGAACAAAACGAGGAACTATCAGTGTCCCTTCGAGAAAACCCGTCCGGCAGATGTCTGAAATTCTACCATCGATAATCACATTGGTATCAAGTACCTTATCAAGACATTTTCCACCATCACCACGCCCTTGTTTCGAGCCCGCTCTCCACATGGACATTAATCCTCTCAGTTCCTCTTTCTTCTTGATGCCCAAACTTAAACCTAGATATCCAAACAAAACACTGAAAATAATAGGGATATAGGGCCCTACCCAGGGAATGTTAACTAAAGGAGCACCAAGAAGGTTGGCAATAACAAGACCGATGATAAGTCCAGCAGCACCCCCGATCAGATCTTGCAGCGGCATGCGCTGTAAAGCGCCTTCCAGGAAGTCAATAACCTTCAGAGTAACATCTGTTAACCGGGGTGCCAGTATAAATCCTACAAAGCCGGCAGTTAGAACAAACAAAGCCACAATACTATACCAGGCATAACCTGTGACAACCACTAGTTCGTTAATAAAACCTATACGGGCAAGCAAAAGACTCAGGGTATACCCAATACCTGCCCCCAACAAAGCTATTATAACTCTGAATACCTTTTTAAGCATATAATCTCACCTCCTTTTCATTCCTTATTTTGGCTATTACCATAAACCATTATACGTCAGATATCCAACGCCATCAAGAGCATTGTTTGTCTAATAATAGAATAAGCGCCTTAAATAAAAGGCGCCTTTTCTCTTTATCCTTCAGCAACTGCATCTTTTATCATATTTTCCACTTCACCCAATTCCATATTTCCCGCCAGGACCAGTTCGCTGCTCAATATTTGAAAGGCGCTTTCCAACATCCTCTTCTCCCCGGAAGACAAACCCTTCTTTTGGTCCTGGCGCATCAAAGAGCGGACAACCTCGGCAACAGCAAAAACATCTCCGGTCCTGATCTTTTCCAGGTTTGCCCTATAGCGGTGATTCCAGTTGGGAATGCTATTATCATGGTCCTCTCTTTGTAGAACCTTTACAACACTATCAATTTCATTTTTCTTAATAACACGGCGCACTCCCAGCTTTTTAACCTTATCAGCTGGAACGAGCACTTTTAAGTTGCCTGAAAACAATCGAAGTACAAAATAAAGCTGTTCCTGTTCTCCGCGTTTTTCAAGACCCTCCACTACCCCGGCGCCGTGCATTGGGTGAACAATATGATCACCAATTTTAAACATCATAAGCCGGCCTCCTGGAGTTATAATACATTAATTATAACAGAAGAAGTGACCACTGTCAAAATCAGGAGAGAGATGCCAAGTAACTATAAAATAAGGGCGAGGAACCACCAGGCGACATTGACAACACT
>LFTQ01000012.1 GCA_001513545.1 Clostridia bacterium DTU068
TTTATCAACCACCGTTGGGTACATGAACAGCCGGTAGAAGAAGCAGCGGAAAGCATCATATCGTTTTTTGAAAACTACATGGATATAACAGCAGATGTCAGAAAAACCATTGAGGATTATATTGCAAAACACTCAGATAAGGGCATCTTTCGGCAGGAGACCAACAGCTGCTCAGGGATGATGGTATGGCAGGTAAATAATCACCTTAATCAGGAGGTGGAACAATGCTAAAGAAACACTCAATAAAAATTATTTCGCTGGTGGTGCTGCTGACCTTCTTTTCCTGTCTTTTTTGCGGCTGCAGCAAAGACAACTACAATACAGCGAAAGCCAGTAAACCCGAAAGCAAAAAAACAGCAGATGTGATCAGGCTGGCTGGTGGGGATTACGGTTATCTGAGCCCTTATGCCCATTACCCAAGGGGGCCTGGCAGCTTCAAAATGCGCCTGATCTTTGACAGTCTGCTGGAAAGGGATGAAGAGGGATATATCCCCTGGCTTGCTGAAAAATATGAGATCAAAGAAAACGGTAAAAAATACTTATTTACTATCAGAGACAATGTGAAATGGCATGATGGAAAACCTTTGACAGTCGACGATGTGAAATTTTCCTTTGAATATGCTTGTAAACACCCCATGGTTTCCTCCACTATTTCTCAGGATGATATAGAAAAAGTGGAGGTAGTTGGGGACCGGCAGGTTTTAGTCACTGTAAGAAAACCCAGTGCTGTTATGCTGGGAAATCTGGGAACAACTCGGATTATCCCAAAACATATCTGGGAAAATGTTGATAATCCAAAGGAGTTTCTTGATGAGGAGGCAGTTATCGGATGCGGTCCATATATACTGACAGATTACAGCAAAGAACATGGAACCTATCGATTTGAGGCATTTAAAGATTATTGGGGTCCCAAACAGAGGGTAAAAGTGATCGAACACATACCGGTCAGTGAAGCAATCTTGGCTTTTGAGCAAGGGGAAATAGATATGACCTCTGTTACCCCCGATGTACTGCCACGCTTTGAAAATGATCCCCAGTACAAAATCGTTGAAAGCCCTGCATTTTGGGGATACAGAATGTTGTTCAATATGAGTGAGACCCCGGTTTTTCGGCAAAAAGAATTCAGGCAGGCAATCTGCTATGCCTTGGATAAGGAAGACTTGATTGAAAAGGTGCAGCGCGGTGCAGGTGTTCCGGGATCTGCAGGAGTACTGCCACCGGGCCATATTATGTACAATCCCAATGTTAAACAGTATGACCATTCTACCGAAAAGGCTGTAGAACTGCTGGAGAAATTGGGTTATGACAAATTGGAAAATGGAGTACGGGTCAACAGCAAAGGTGAAAAGCTTTCCTTTAACCTGCTTGTGGGTGGTGAAGTAAGATTGGCAGAAGTAATCAAAGAACACTTAGGTAAGGCCGGCATCGAAATCAATGTTCAAAGTGTTGACGGAAAAACCAGGGACTCCCGGGTTAATGAAAACAAATACCAGCTGGCAATCACAGGGCATGGAGGTTGGGGTAATGATGCCGATTATCTCCGTGAGCGGTTCAGCGATGATACCGCCTCCAGCGGAAGCATTTCACCTAATATGGCCAGATTTAAAGGATACAGCAACCCGGAGCTCTCCGAACTTCTGGAGAAACAGTTTGAAACCATTGATGAAAATAAACGAAAAAAGCAAATATTTGATGCACAGGAACTGTTGGCTGAAGATGTGCCGGAAATCGCTCTTTTCTATACGATATCTTATTACGTTTATAGACCTGAAAAATATGACGGCTGGATGTTCATGTTCGACCACCACTCTTTAGAACACAGCAAACTCTCTTATTTGGAAAGAGACTGGTAAAGCTGTCAGAAAGGATGATCACTTTGAAAGGTATAAAGGGTAGTAGATTAGGAGAATACCTGTTAACAATTTTAGTTGTGGTCACCCTTAATTTTATGCTGCCCCGGGCTATGCCCGGGGACCCCTTTCTCTTTCTATCAGGTGAAGAAGCAGGTGATATAGTTGTCTCATATTCCGAGGAACAAAGACAACAATACCTCGAATTCTATGGTTTAAACAAACCTGTGCTCAGCCAGTACTTTGCTTACCTATCTGAGCTTTGTCGGGGAAACCTGGGGTTCAGCCTCTACTATAACGCACCAGTGAGCAGTATTATCCTTAGTCGGCTGGGCTGGACCGTGTTTCTGGTGCTGGCGGCGGTAATTTTCAGCACACTGATCGGTGCAGCTTTGGGTTCTATTTCTGCCTGGTACAGGGAAAAGTGGGTGGATAAAACCCTTTATGCTTTGATGATCACCATTTCTGAGATTCCTGCCTTTCTGCTGGGCCTTATTCTGCTCTTTGGTTTAGCTGTTGGACTGAAGTTGTTCCCTCTGTCAGGAGCAATAACTCATTTCGCCGACTATCAGCATTGGTGGAGCAAATTACTTGATATACTACACCACTCCATCCTCCCTATAACAGCTCTTACTATCGCGCGACTGGGTGGAATGTACCTCTTATCAAGGAACAGCATAACAACTGTACTGGCGAAAGATTATATCCGGACAGCTCAAGCCAAAGGGCTTCTTAAAAAACGGATAATTTACCGCCATGCGCTAAAAAACGCCTTACTACCTATTGTAACAAGAATTTTTTTGAGCATTGGCGGCCTGGTAGGTGGAGCCATTTTGGTGGAGAATGTTTTCGCCTATCCAGGCCTTGGACTCCTGATGCGGCAGTCTGTGATGTATCACGATTATCCGCTGATTCAAGGCATTTTCCTTGTAGTGACAATCTTAGTACTGTTGGCAAACTTCACTTCAGACCTGGTATATAAGAAACTTGATCCACGTGTTGGTCAGCTAGAGGTGGCACAAAAATGAGCAGGCACAGTATTCAGCTCGATACAAAACAAAAAATAACACAGTTCAAGTTTCACGAAGTTTATCAAAAACTTATTTCGCTGGGACAAAAGGTATGGGTTAAAATTGCCGGTTTCTTTAATAAGTTTTCCATTCCTGGGAAAGCAGGACTTGTTGGTTTAAGTTTGATTTTTGTAATAGCACTGCTTGCTCCCTGGATTTCTGGACACTCTCCCCATGTTTCTTCAGGGCCACCCCTAATGCCACCGGCATGGCCCCATATTTTGGGTACTGATGAACTGGGTGTCGATCTATGGGCACAAATTTGCTATGGGGCAAGAGTCAGCCTGCTGGTCGGTATCAGCACTGCTCTGCTTGCCGGGCTTGTGGGGGGAGCAGTGGGTATCATATCAGGTTATATAGGAGGTTGGGTAGATAAAATTATAATGCGGTTGGTAGATATTATGATCGTTCTGCCCGATCTTCCGGTGATGATCGTGCTGGCAGCATTTTTCGGACCCAGCCTGTTTAATATTATCCTGGTACTGGCATTGTTTTCCTGGGTTTCCCCTGCCCGTATTGTGCGTTCACAGGTGCTGATGCTTAAAGAACAAAACTATATCAAAGCAGCTGAGATTTATGGTGCCAGCCCCTGGTATCTTTTATGGAAGCACTTTCTTCCTGAACTGTTACCCATACTGGTAGTAAATATGATCAGGCTGACCGGGAGAGCTATCGTTGCTGAGGCCAGTCTCTCCTTTCTGGGATTAGGTGATCCCACTTCACGCAGTTGGGGGTTGATCATTCACCATGCCACTAGTTT
>LFTQ01000009.1 GCA_001513545.1 Clostridia bacterium DTU068
AAGGAGGTAAACATTTGAAAAAAAGATTCTTTCTTATTTTTACCGTTGTTTTATGTTCCCTGGCTCTCATAGCCGCTGGGTGCAACAGTCCCCAAAGCTCATCACAGGACGGAGACACAATAAAAATCGGTTTTCTTGGAGGTAAAACCGGCAACCACGCCCATTACGGAATTGAAACCTTGAAAGGCATGGAAATGGCTGTTGAGGAAATTAACGAAGCAGGCGGCGTGCTGGGGAAAAAACTAGAGATCATAGAAGGTGACCACGGCAGCAACATTTCACAAGCGGTCAGTGTTACTCAGAAATTAATCACACAAGGGGTTGCGGCCATTGTAGGTGATCCAACCACAGGGATCACAAAATCTGTGGCTCCCATCTGCCAGCAGAACAAAATCGTCCTGATGTCTGCCGGTGCTGTGGGAACCGGAGTACTGGAGATCGGTGATTACATTTTCCGAGACTGCCTGCCTGATGTGGTAGCCGCTCCGGGTCAGGTAAAATACCTGAAGGAAGATTTAGGCTGGGATAAGGTAGCACTGGTGACAACCACAGGTCTTGACTATAGTGAATCTTTAACAGACATTTTCAAACCGGCCCTGGATAAGTATGGAATTGAGATTGTAGCGGAAGAGACAATTATGGAGGGAGATACCAACTTCAGCGCTGTTGTAACCTCCCTATCCACAAAAGAATTTGACGGAGTTATTTTTACCGGATATTACACCGAAGGTGCCCTCTTTCTAAAAGAGATGCGTAAACAGGGTTTAAAACAGGTAATAGCAGGCGGCGACGGACTGCTGGGCAAAGAACTGTATGAGTTGGGCGGTGAAGCAGCAGAAGGCAGTATGGTTTATACCGGATTTGCGGTAGATATGGAAAGAGCCTCTGAAAAGACAAAGGCATTTATTGAGAAATATAAAGCAAAAAACAACAATAACCTTCCGGATATGTTTGCTGCTCAGGGTTATGACGCTGTCATGTGGCTGGCAGATGCTATGAAAGAAGCAAACAGCAGTGACCCTACCGTTTACCGAGAATCCCTGGTCAAAACCAAAGATTGGGAAGGTGTTACCGGCAATATTACCCTGGATGAAAATAGAGAACCCATCAAAAGCCCCGTTTATATTTTAGAAGTCAAGAACAGTCAGTTTGTAGTAAAAGCCGCTATCGATTTATAACTTTTATAGGTGGCTTTCCCGTACGAAACCGGGACTATACTCGGCAAATGTTGTGAAGAAATAGTTTTCAGTGCAGGCAGGAGAACCCTCCTCTTGCCTGCGCTTTAAACTGATTGGAAGGCGGATTAATATAATGGAACAGATCCAGACTTTTATTCAGCTACTGCCGCAGCAGTTAGTTAACGGCATCACTCTGGGGGCAACCTATGCCCTGATTGCCCTCGGCTACACAATGGTTTATGGAATTATTCAGCTTATTAACTTCGCCCATGGGGAAGTTTATATGATCGGTGCCTTCATTGGGCTTCTCATGGTTGTCTATTTTAAAGTAAACTTTTTTGTCGCCATTATATGCGCAATATTGGTATGCGTTCCTCTGGCCGTCCTAATTGAGAGGGTGGCTTACCGTCCTTTGCGCGGTTCTACCCGCCTCGCCCCTTTGATTTCTGCCCTGGGTGTTTCTCTATTTTTGCAAACCCTGATGACCCTGATCATGGGGCCAAACGCTCAAGGCTTCCCACAAATAGTTAAGGACACCATCTACACTGTAGGAGCAGTGAAGTTTTCACTGGTGCAGGTGGTTATTCTGTTGATATCAAGTGTTTTAATGGTGACACTCCATATGATCGTTAAGTTTACCAAAGTGGGCAAGGCCATGCGGGCAACATCGGAAAGCTACGAAACTGCTAATCTAATGGGGATCAATATCAACCGGATTATCTCCTTCACCTTTGCCATTGGCGCTGCACTGGCGGGAGCAGGCGGCGTCTTGGTAGGGATGTACTTCAACTCCATACATCCTATGATGGGGGTTATCGTCGGTTTGAAATGCTTCTGTGCTGCTGTCCTGGGAGGTATCGGCAGCATCCCGGGTGCCATGCTCGGCGGGGTTTTTCTGGGTGTAGCTGAAGTAATGGGTGTAGCATTGGGATTTGGTACTTATCGTGATGCCATCGCCTTTGCGCTGCTTATTTTAGTGCTTTTGCTCAAACCTACGGGGATTATGGGAAAACCCATACAAAGGAAGGTGTAGGCATCATGGAATCAATAATTGGCTTTTTTAACGATCCCTATATCAACCAGGTACTCACCTTAACAGGTGTTTATTTGATAACAGCACTGGGCCTTCACTTGATAACAGGTATTACAGGTCAGTTTTCCTTCGGCCATGCCGGATTTATGAGTATCGGTGCATATACCGCTGCTCTGCTCTCCCTGCACCTGGAAACACCCTTTATTCTCAATGTATTCATTGGAGGGCTCGCAGCAGGGTTTGCAGGAATGCTGCTGGGGTTCCCCTCCCTCCGTTTAACCGGAGACTACCTGGGAATTACCACCCTGGGCTTTGCTGAAATCGTCAGAATTGTATTTATCAACATGGATATCACAGGGGGAGCCCGGGGATTAGCCGGAATCCCCAGAGATACCAATCTCACCATAGTGCTGCTACTGGCTGTTCTTTCCATCATGTGTATGTATAGGATTCACAACTCCCGTTTTGGGCGCGCCCTGACAGCAATCAGAGAGGATGAACTGGCAGCAGAAGCCATGGGTATTAATATCCTGCTCTATAAGGTTAAAGCCTTCGCAACAGGGACATTTTTTGCTGGTATCGGCGGCGGGCTGTATGCACATCTGATCCAGTACCTGAACCCATCGGACTTTGGAGTATCCAGGTCCTTTGAACTGCTAAACTTTGTGGTACTGGGGGGGTTGGGAAGCGTACCGGGGACAATCCTGGGGACCACAGTGCTCACATTAGCTCCTGAGTTTCTGCGCTTTGTTAAAGAATACCGGATGCTCATCTACAGCGCTTTGATGGTGACCATGATGATCTTCCGCCCTCATGGACTTTTAGGTGGTGTCAACTTCCGGAAGCTGTTTTTAGATCTTGTGCACCGCAGGTTGGCACAATTAGCTAAAACCAAGGATGTAGGGGGTAAACAGCAATAATGACCTCACTTCTGGAACTACAGAATGTCACAATTCAGTTTGGCGGCCTCATGGCAGTAGACCATGTCAGCTTAAAAGTGGAAAAGGGTTGGATCAGTGCCCTCATCGGCCCCAATGGAGCCGGAAAGAGCACCATTTTCAACATGATTTCCGGACTATACAAACCAACATCAGGGAAAGTCTATTTTAACGGTAGAGACATCACAGGACACAAAGCCTACAAGATCACTTCTCTGGGAATTGCCCGTACTTTTCAGAATATCCGCCTCTTCAAGAATTTATCTGTGCTTGATAATGTCCGGATTGGGCGGCACTGCCGGGGCTCCTCCGGCATAATCGGGGCAATTACCCACTTTCCCCGTACGAAAGCAGAAGAAAAAGAAATTGAGGAAAAGGCATATGAAGCCCTGCAAACTGTTGATCTGCTGGATAAAAAGGATGAACTGGCAAAAAACCTTCCCTACGGAGAACAGCGCCGCTTGGAGATTGCACGAGCACTGGCAGCAGACCCTGTCCTCCTGCTCCTGGATGAACCGGCAGCCGGTATGAATATCCAGGAAAAACAAACCCTGATGCACATGGTACAGAACATCAGGGAAATGGGTATCACCATCATGCTGGTTGAGCACGATATGAGCTTTGTCATGAACATCTCAGATCATGTGGATGTTCTCAATTACGGCCAAAAGATCGCTGCAGGAACCCCATCAGAGGTGCAGCATAACCCAGATGTGATCGAGGCCTATCTGGGGAAAGAGATAGAGTGACCATCGCCCCGCGCCCCTCACTCCCCATCAGTTATATTATTCCATTATCAGTACCTAGTAATAACAACCTTTATAAAGTGGGCAAAATGTATTGATAACTAAGGCTGGTATACAAATCAGCATACCAGCCTGTCATTACAAGTCAGTTAAGTATAAATTTCATTCAAAATTTTATCATCGTGAAGCAGTTATTCATACAAACATCTGGGGCTTCGGAGCACATCTCACAGTCAGATTTTTTTACTCGTACCCACCTCCGGGGCACAACATCAAAGGGACGCATCATATCATGGTCTTCATGTTCTAAAATGTGACAGTGATAGACATACCTTCCCGAATACGGTCCAAAACGCATGATAATACGGGTTACAAACCCGGGAGGTGCCTGAACTGTATCTTTCCAACCCCTTTCATTTGCCTGAGGTGGTTCTGGTTCACCTGTAAACCGCAGCTGACCTGTAAGGTTAAATACATCTGTATCAAAGGGTATGCGATCTAAGATCTGGAATTGGATTTGATGGATATGAATCGGATGCACTCCAAGTCCCGGATTGATTATCCTCCATATTTCAACATCTCCTACAATGGGATTTTCAGTGATTCCATCCATAAAGTCACGGTTGTTTAACAAGAATAAAAGGCGGTTATACATATCTGTAGTCACATCAAGAGTTATATCTCTGATTCGGCTTGCATCACCTTCATCAAACCTCTTAATCGTACTTAAAAATTGAGGTACACTGCTTGTATCACTGCCAGTACGTTCAACAACCCTGAATTCCATTACCAATCCAGTTGTTTCAGGGTCCGGGGGAGCTCCAAAATCAAATGGTGTTGTGGCAGTATTTTTGAGTACGATTTTTGTGCTCACAGGCTGATTCGTAAAATCAACAACACAATCTATGCGTTCTGCAGGTGCTATTACTAATTCGTCCAATCTGACAGGCTTCTGCAGCAAACCGCCATCTGACCCGATTTGAATAAACTGCTGCCCTGAATCTAAACTCAGTCGGTAGAATCTTTCATTGGAACCATTTAAGATACGGAAACGGTACCTTCTCTGCTCGACATTCAGATAAGGCCATGCCTTTCCATTAACTACAATTGTATCACCAGCAACCCCAGGAGTAATAGACGGGTTTGGAAAATTAGGTGGAGGGTCTACGACATTAACTGTAGAAGGATAGAACAATGAACCGTCATCATTAAAGGTCCTGTCCTGTATAACCAGAGGTATCTCATATCTTCCTGAAGGAAGATTTAAGGCGCGCTCCTGTTCATTACGGATGATATACATTCCGGCAAGTCCTGCATAAACATTTAACCGAGTGATTCCAACTGCATGGTCATGGTACCAGAGTGTGGCAGGACGCTGATTATTAGGATATTTATAGACCTTTTGTACAAAACGTGGGCCGCATTTTCCGAAATCCCTGGTAAACCAGGCATCCGGATAGCCATCACTGTCAGGTTCAACTTCTGCTCCATGTAAATGGACAACTGTGCGCACCTGGGGCATATGCTCACCTGATGAGTGTAGGCTTGGGTCAACTGGCAGCAAGTGTTCATCAGGCAGATTATTCATCCATTTCACATGAACACATTCTCTCTGTTCAACTTCTATAGTAGGCCCAGGTATTTGCCCTTCATACCCCCAAACTTTTGTTTCCGGAAGCTCGCTGTGAAACTGATGAAAAAACTCTTCCATCTTAACTTCATAATATGTGACATCTTTACTCCTTTTTTTCGGTCTTAAAACTCTAGGGATATGCAATGGATCAAGAAAAGGTGTAAGAGCCATATTATCGCTCCTCTCATAATACTTTTATTACCTATTTTATGTTTTAAAATATAACTGGTTCCATAAGGATGTTTTTCAGAATTTTAGCAGGAAAAACAATGCCTGATCAATAATCAAATAACTACCTCCAACCTATGGAGAAAAAGGGGGAACTGTTTAATGAAGGGTTGGGAGTTTACAGACACAAATATTCCACTCAAGTTGGTGGAGAAGCCTGATCCAGTAGCTAAACCTGGTTTTGTCGTTATCGATGTCAAAGCAGCTGGATTATGCCACTCAGATGTTGCAGCTTTAGAGGATCCTGCTTGGATAGGTATTATCACCGCGCATCCCATGTATATGGGACATGAAAATGCCGGTGTCATTACTGAGATTGGCGAAGGGGT
The DNA here is from genome assembly GCA_001513545.1 of Clostridia bacterium DTU068. GTDB lineage: Bacteria > Bacillota > DSM-12270 > Thermacetogeniales > Thermacetogeniaceae > DTU068. The sequence goes on from LFTQ01000009.1 coordinate 6,086, forward strand.
CGAAGGATTCAAAGTAGGAGATCGGGTAGGAGTCTGTCCCATATCGGCAAAACTCAGCGCCGAGACTGGACGCTCCTGGGCGGTCGGTTACCAATGTGACGGCGGCTATGCGACCAAATGTATGGTTCCGGAAGACTGCTTGGTCCCACTGCCTGATAATGTAAGTTTCGTTGAAGGTGCAGCGGCTACTGATGCAGGCATGACATCTTATCACGCCTTGTACGTAGCCGGCGGTGCCAAGCCGGGTATGAAAATCGGCATTATCGGTATCGGCGGATTAGGTCAGTTTGCTGCCGGTATGGCTCTTATAGACGGCTGCGAGGTATACGCTGTCGATATCAGTCCTGAAGCACGCAAACTAGCCGAGGAAATGGGCGTCAAAGAGGTTTACGAAAATGTCTTAGATCTAGCGCCAGCCAAGTGTGATGTAATAGTCGATTACGCCGGATTCGGCCAAACCACAACCGACGCCTTGGAAGTAGTGAACGAT
>LFTQ01000117.1 GCA_001513545.1 Clostridia bacterium DTU068
GAAACACAGGTGGTTGTACCCCGTCTTAAATCAGATCTGTTGGAAGTGATGAATGCTGTAATCGAGGAGCGCTTAGATGAGGTAGAACTGGAGTGGGACCCCCGGGCTGCTGTTTGTGTTGTAGCAGCTTCAGGCGGCTATCCGGGAGCATATGAAAAGGGTAAAGTGATTACCGGTCTTGATGAACTCCCACCAGATATATTGGTTTTTCATGCCGGTACAGCTCTGTCTGATGGGAAACTGGTAACCAGTGGGGGGAGGGTGCTGGGCATTACAGGCTTTGGTGCAACTATTGAGGATGCTGTAAAGAGAGTATATTCCGGAATGGAGAGAATCCACTTTCAGGGGATCCATTACCGCAGGGACATTGCCCACCGCGCCCTAAAAAAGGGGGTTGTTAAGTGATCAAGCTAGAAGATGTCCAGCATAACCCGGAAGTAGAGGTACTCATGAAAAAGGTTCATGAGTACCTGTCTACCATGCTGGCCATTACCCATGATGAAGAACACGCCCGCCATGTAGCCAATCTCAGCTACCGTATTTTAAAGGTGCTTGGCTACCCTGAACGGGATGCTGAACTTGCCGCTATCGCCGGGTATATGCATGATATTGGTAATGTGGTCAACAGGTATGAACATGGGCGGAGCGGTGCATTGATCGCCTTTCATCTGTTGATGCGTATGGGAATGCCTCCAGAGGAGATCGCGGTTGTGATCGCTGCCATCGGCAACCATGAGGAGAGGTCAGGTGTGGCAGTGAGCAATGTGGCAGCTGCAGTTATTCTGGCGGATAAATCCAATGTGCATTACAGCAGGGTGCGCAAAGAAGATGAGGCCACCTTCACCACCCGGGACCGGGTAAACTTTGCTGCCCGGGAATCGTACCTCACCGCGGATCCGGATAAGCGGGAGATCGTTATGCATCTGGAGATCGATACCTCTATCTGTTCTGTTATGGAATACTTTGAGATCTTTATGACCAAGATGCTTTTATGCCGGCGAGCAGCCAATTTCCTCAACTGCCGTTTTGGGTTGGTGATCAATGGGCATCATATGCTGTAATAGTTGACATAAACAAGCCCACGGACTACTTCCGTGGGCATGAGGCTGAGGAGGTATAATTAAACATCGTATTTTTTCTTTGCTGCTCTCTGAACACTACAAATGTTATCCAGGGGTATAAGTATCTCCCGTACCCTTTGCTTGAACGGTTTATCTATACCTGCCACAAAAGTGAGTACATCAATAGAGTCATCATCAGCTGTCAGCTCAATAAAGTCTTTTCCGATCAGACTTAAAATTCCTCCCTCAGCTTTTTTACAACAATTCCCACAGGAGTACTCGACATTGACCACTTTGCATTGAAACTCTTTATCAAGTCTCCCAGTAAAGTTTTCAAAAGGATTAAACATTCTTGCTTCAACTTTATTGTTTTCAGACATAGCATCCTCCCCCTTGTGCTTTTGTTTCATCATATGCCGGCACAATACCAGGTGTTACCATGAGAAGATAATAATATATAATCTATCCAGTAACATGAAACAGGTAATAAATTGTTTTCTTGTCATAACCCATATCCCAGGGGCAGTGGTAGCGGTCAACTGTATGGGAGTTGACCAGGGGATATCCATTTGAATCCCACCCCACAACAATAGCAACATGCACTATTTCTCCGCCCATACCGTAGCCGATCACATCTCCCTTTTTCAGTTCTCCCACTGCCCCTGCCGGAAATTTCTTTGCGGGCTGGATCAGCTCTGAAAAGGTCCCTTGTGCTATCAGGCTTCCACGACCGCTGTATTGCAGCCAATCACAGAAATTTTGAGCTCTCACCCAGGCTTCACTGCCGCTAAAACCATCCTGATCAATAGTATAAAACCAGCTCCCATCTAATGGAATCTTACCACCATTTTTATCAGCTAAGCACTGGGAAACATAATTGGCGCAATCTCCACCCAAACCGCTCAAGTCTCCATACTCCTTAAGATTATACTGGTGGTTGTTTCCTGCTCCCCATGCCATTCCAGCATATTGGTCCGCATATCTGACAGCTGCTTCCCGGTCATAGTTGCCTTTGTCACTGTCCTTTGGAGAACTGCCGCTTGCCCTTTCCTTTGGTCTTCCATCTGCCGGTGTTGGGTTAGGGGCCAGTGAATCATCCCCTAGACCATCTGTATAGAAATCCTGGTTGATCAGCCATTTCCCTTTATGTTTCTTCAATTTCATCCAGTGGCGGGTGCCGATACCAAAGCGGTTGACAGTTGTTTCGTCTTTGTAAACATAACCGATCTGCAGGGTTTGGTTGACAATCAGTTCAGCCTGATCCCCTTTTATTTCAAGCCATGGTATTTTAATCTCAGATCTTGCTTCTATAAAGTTAACTCCTCTTTTTGTTACCCACTGCTGGACAAAATCCAGTTTAGCTTTTTCATGGGAATGGGCCCAGCTGCCTAATTTTTCCTTTGTAAAATAATATGACAAGGCTTCTTTATCAGTTGAGTGATCAACAAGGGCTCTCGCCCTGCTATCAAATATTTTTTTAACAGTTTTCGTCACTTCGGCCTCTTTTGAATCGGTAGATTTATTGACTGAAAAGCCCCATGGCGGTGTTATCAGAAAAAACGAGCAAACAATGATCAATGTCAGTGAGCGAATCCAGGCCTTTGTTTTCTGCATAATGACATCCTCTCATCGATATGTGTGAGGCAACAGCTGTTCACCAATTGCAAGGTCACTAAAGCCGTTCTAAAAGAACCGATTTTGAGCTTGGTTTAAGATTTATTGTATCCTTTTTACCTGAACTGTTACCCGTTGATTGCTGCCAGTGAAGATATAAATAGCCATCCTTACAAATTAGCTAAAAAACACCAGCATACTTTATCTTAAAAAAATTTAGGACCAACATAAAATAAGGAAATATGGACCATGCTAAAAGAAGCAGGAGGTGTCCAGTCAGTTTATGCGCCCACTGAGAAAGCCAATAAAATCAGCTGAGATCAGAAAACAGAGGATCAATGCTCGACTGGAGCAGATCCAACCGGACACAGATTTTTTGAAACAGTCCATCAGTCCTGTTTTGGATCATAATGTTGAATTGTTTAAAAAGATGTTTGCTGAGACCAGCGATTTTGTGGTGCGCCAGTTTCATTTTGGATCTAACAGGGAAATCCGGGTTGCTTT
>LFTQ01000046.1:0-8642 GCA_001513545.1 Clostridia bacterium DTU068
CGTGAAATCCCTTTCTTTTCTTCCTCCATTATTTTCCCCTCCATATCTTTTTTAATATTTACTCTGACAAATCGAACTCCCTACTTCACCATTCATCCGAAAAAAAGCACCCATTATGAAAAACTTCCCAACAGATCAGTACTTATCAGGTCTATTACTGTTTATTATCCAGCCGCCATCTCAACTAGCAGCTATACCGACACAGTACAGATAAAATTGGTTAAACAAATAAAGCAGCAATTACTCAGTAGGATATTGAATGCTGAGGGAACAGCCGCCGATGAAATAAAACTAGCCTATGTTTTTATTATTTCTTCTATCTATCAAATTAGGTAACCTTTGTGGAAGAGAACAAATTTTATAAGCTAACATATGTCATATCCGACAAAAAGATATCACATCAATAGTGATACAAGTGGTTGCGATCTACAAAAAAGCTGAAAGCCACAAAACATTCACTATGCACAGTGAGTCGAACAGCAGAGAATAGCAACTTCACAGTGGGTCACTAGCTATTACTGAACGGGAAAAGAGAGGAAACTCTAACCTGTACTACCATACCGGTTTACGGACAGAGAGCTTGCATCATGATCAACAGTGTCTCGGAGGCTGAGCATGCGGATTGGATATCATACTGCTCTGATATGCCAGCGAGATCAGAGAACTGCAGCCCTCACCGCTCTTAACATCTCCAAGCTGAACGGGAAGAAAAACTAGCGTCACCCACTACCTCAACATCGGCGTTGTTAAATTGATTAACCTGCAAGAAACGGCAAGGATCAGGCAGTTCTGCGCCGAGAATCGCGGAAGGCTGCTGGAGCACCACAGGACCACGAAAGGGAGCTGCTGCAGACCATCAGAGTGCTCTGTGATACCGACTTCGACATCAATACCGCAGCTTAAAAGCTGTTCTGCACTTCAATACCTTGAGATACCGGATCAAGAAAACCGAGGAACTGGTGGGTAGGCAGCTGGATCGCATTCTGGACAGACTCAATTTCTTCGTAGCCGTTTAGCTGCATGACCTTTTACTGTTAAACGGCCTTCTCGGGGAGCCGGGCAGCGATGAATAGGAGGCAGCAGATTCGACTGCAAATAACCCCGCCGCACAACTGATGAAGAGAAAAAGCTGCGGTGTAATAGCAAAACAAAAGGATGAAAACTACATCAGATTAAATGGCGGAGCCGTGATTCTTGCTACTGGAGGCTATGAAGGGAACCAGAAGATGAGATACAAATATCTACCGGGCCTAGGTAAATTCCTCGATAATACGGAAATTATGGGGAGACCTACGAATACCGGCGACGGCCACTTAATGGCTCTGTGGGTCGGAGCTGATATGGACCCCCTGCCTCACGCTACAATGTTTTTCGATGCGAATTTAGCTTTTTCCCTGCACATCGGTGCCTGGGTACTCAGCCGTCAGCCATGGCTCAATGTGAATGCATCCGGCGAACGATATCAGAATGAAGACGCTCCCTACGGCTACACATGCCGTGCTGATTTATACCAGCCTGGAAAATTTAAGTGGTCTGTCTTTGACAGCAAATGGCCTCAAGAGGCACCGAATATGGGAGGTACGGTATGTGAGAGGATATATCCAAACTCCCCCATTCCTCCTTTTGGCGATGTCAACACCTGCAAGGAAGGGCTGGAAAAAGCGCTCGAAAAAGGAGTGGCTGTAACCGCAGATACCATCCAGGGTCTGGCGGAAAAAATGAAAGTGCCCGTTGATACCTTTGTAAACACCGTCGAGAGATATAACGAACTAGCAAAACTTGGCAAAGACCCCGATTTCGGTAAGGATCATTTAAAGCTCACAACGATAGAGAAGGCTCCTTTTTATGCAATTAAAGTATCCCCTAATTTGCTCGTGACCTTGAGCGGTGTAAGGGTTAACACTAATCTAGAGGTGCTCAATAATGAGGGCAAATCTATACCCGGTCTGTATGCGACAGGGAATGTATCCGGCGGTTTCTTCGGATTTGAGTATCCTGTCCATATAACCGGAGTAAGCTTAGGCCGCTCCTTTACTCAAGGTTACTTTGCAGCGAAAAACGCAGCTGCCAGGGCATTAAAAAAGGCCTGAGCAACAAAAACTTAATTCGTTGAGTTTCCTACCTTAATCGGAAATAAAGCATGTTCGTAGGATAATTTAAGTTCATAAAGAGGGTCGGTTGGTTCCTGATGACCGGTTCTGTCCTGTCGGCCATTCTGTGAGCGGCAACCGGCCCTTAGTTTATTAGAAAAAAAGCTTTGTAATTGAGCATTGGCAGGCTATTTAACGGCTAACATTATACTCTAACAACATTTCCGGTCAATATACTATAATATTTCTCAGCATACCGCCATGCCGCTAGTGGCGGCACCAACAGAGCATAAAAATACCCAACGGGGCTGCCGGCGAGTGATAAGTTCACGATAGAGTTCAACCCCGACGGCTCACCTTCTCAGTACTATTCTTACGTCAGCATCTTCAACGGCGGAAAGAAAACAGAGCCCAAAACACTCAGGCCAGACAATCCCAAAATAATCTATTCCGTTTACGAAAAGGGGCACTTGCTGGGAGTCGGAACGGCGTCCCCCGGTGAGAGTGTAGTGATCGTCGACGGCTGCTCAGTGCATTTTAGGGACGTCCGGATGAGCAGGGATCCCAAGGAGATATCTAGACGCTCATTACCTGAGGATCATCTATGCCATATACCTACATTTGCACAGACAGAGGCTGTTGAGCGGAAGCGGCATCTGTTACATGGTAATTGCCTGCTTTATCAAAAAAATGACACGGGGAGTAACAGCTATAAGAATGACAAAAAGATAAGCAGGGACCTTTTACAACGGCTCATACTTTGATTCAGTCATATCTCTCACAGTAAACCCGGTTTGGTTGAGAGTATCCCACACTTTAATAGCCATATACAGGTTAACCCTGGTCTCTATTGTGGAAAAATCAATATTTAACAATTCCTCCACCTTTTTTATCCGGTAATCCACTGTGTTTACATGGATACATAATTTGTCCGCAGTATATTTCAAATTGATATTGTTATCCAACAGCTGCCTTAAAGTATCCAACAGTTGGGTATTATTGGCTTGATCATAATCGAACAGTCTCCCCAGTGTGTTTAATGCGAATTTTTTCAATACATCAAGATTGCTGGAAAATAAACAGGTAAACACACCCATTTCGGAAAACTGTTTGACAAAGTTTTTCTTTCCCATCAGCCTTGTTAAAGTCATGGCTATACGAGCCTCATTATAACTCTTATGAAGCTCATCTAATCTATAGGTTTGTCCGTAAGCAATTGAAATGGTTTGTCCAAACACTCTGCCCACAATATCTCTGAATTTATAGCCGTTGGACACTATATGTTTGGTCCATCCCGGATCCACCTCCATAGTGTCTTGCTTATAACTGGTAGGAAAAATGCCTATCATAGAGTTGTTCCAGGGTACAGGAATAATCTCCAGGCCAATTCTCTTAAAATGGTGCATTGTGTAAGAACTCATTATCTCCCAGTCAACACTGCTATCCGCTTCATCAGCCTCCATAAGAGCGACCATATAAGGCTTATCAAATTGCAGTTCGTGGTGGATCGGTTTGAGATAGTCCCTTATATTGATCTGGCTTTTGAAAAATAAATATTCTACCAGCTCCTGTTTGAATTTCGACTGACTCTCCCTCATCTTTTCCAGATTAAAAAAATAGTATTTTACAGCCAGCTTAGCGTCTTCATCTATAGCCGTTAAGACTTGAGACACCATTGACTCATCTAGATCTGTAATTATAATATAAGCAGTACCCCGGTTCTCACCGATGCGCAAATAGAGGCTTCTTGTAGCAGCATCATAGTAGTATTGCTCATCTTTCATTATGTGAGGAAGCTCTACAAAAAGATCATCAAGCTGTAATAGACTGCCCGGCTCATCCGGATAATGAGTCCTTCCTATAACATCAGTGATCACTATTGGATACTTTATCTTTTTTCCCAGATGAGCTGCTATAAAAGGGAGGCCTTTTTCCAATAAACCATTTAATAAACGATAGGCATTTGCGGAAGCTGTTTCTTGCATCTAAGATATGCTCCTTATCGACAAAAAGTATTAACTGCTGCCTTTTGTCTGCAATCCTATGATCATTAATATATATCAGATATTCCTTTTCCGCAAGAATAGTCGAAAAATGATAAATATTAATGAAAAGTGCTATGATTAAATACCGAGATAGAACAGGTAAAAAGCCAGAAAGATCATCAAAACACCCAATATGCCTTTTAAAACCCTACCCCACTTTTCTGTACGGGGTGATGCAGCTAAGTTGTTAACAAACCCTACTGATGTGCCTGCTATTAATAAAAACACACAGTGACCGGTTGAATAGGCAGCCAGTAGACCTATGCCTAAATATATATTGCCCTCACCTGCAACAAAGGCCAGGATCGCCACCAAAACAGGTGTGGCACAGGGGGAGGAGAGAATTCCTCCTACTATGCCCAGCAAAAAAGCCCCTACCAACCCCTCTCGTCTGGCCGGCATTTTGCATGATTGGGGAGTGAAATGAAAGATTCCCAATAATTGCAGCCCTGCCGCTGCCATGATCAAAGCCAGCAGGATATGCCACCATTTTCCTGCACCGGTCATCATTCTCCCCAATAATGCTGAGGCCGCTCCCAGGGCAGTAAAAGTGAGCACTAAGCCAAAACAGAACAAGAGGGAGTATTTCAGGGCTTTTTTTCGGTCATCCCCGGCAAAACCTCCCACATAGCCGATGATCAAAGGAACTGTCGATAATATACATGGGCTAAAGGATGAGAGCAAGCCTGCAATCAGCGCCATGACAAAGGCAAGCCAAATGTTCTGTGACAGCAGTTCACCAAAATTGAGCAACAGGGTCTCCATCAGATAACACCCTCTTTTTTCAATGCTTGCAGCAAATTCTCTTTAGAGATATAACCTTCGTGCCTGCCGATTTGATCGCCATCACTATCCAACAGAATCAAAGTAGGAAAAGCAATAACAGAATATTTTTCCGCTTCCTTAGGGTGTTCATACGCCTCAATAATCTCAATATTTATCTGCCCCTTATACTCCTCCTGCAGTTCATCCAAGATAGGAATCATAATCAGGCAGTAGGGGCAGCCGGTCGAGCTAAACATCATGAGTTTTGGCAGTTTTTGAGCCGGCTGATCGGGCTTATTCCCCGGCAAGGCGCTGTTTTTATAAATAAAAATCCCTACGGCTGTGAGAATAATCAAAAGCACTAGAATAATACGCATCACAGTATCTCTGTTGGTATTTGCAGATTGCATTGTAATCCTCCTTTGAATCTGCTGCAGTGTTTAGAGTATCAGTACTTTTTTTACTCACTTTTCAGGCGCTGCTCACACAGGGCACAATACTGAGGCAGAATTTCATAGCCCACATAATGCCTGTTGTGCCGCTTTGCTGCAACACAGGTGGTCCCGGAACCGGCAAATGGATCCAGAACAACATCCCCGACATAAGAAAATAGTTTGATCACCCGGCTGGCCAGTTCTACAGGGAAGGGGGCCGGATGCCCAATCTTTTTGGCTGATTCCGGTGCTATCTCCCAGACTGAAAGTGTAGAGCTCATGAATTCTTCTCTGCTGATATCTGAGTCCCCCTGATCAGGGCGGGAAAACTGCTCTTTAACAAAGACCAGGAGGTACTCATGAAGATCCCGCAAGCGGGGGGCTTTGGCTGAAAGCCAGCTCCCCCAGGCACAGGAATTGTTGGCACCTCTGCTTTTCTGCCAAATGATTTCCCCTGCAGGAAGAAAGCCCAGACCTGTATGGGTGAAGTAGAAATAAGCATGCATGGGGATATAGGGTTTTCTCCCTAGGTTAGCGATATTGATCACATACCTGCCTCCCGGTTTAAGGACTCTGTAAACCTCAGAACCCACCCGGCACATCAATTTGAAGTAGTCGGCGATATTCAGGTTCTCATCATAATCCTTACCTGAATTATAGGGAGGTGAAGTAAAAGCAAGAGCAACACTCTCATCTGGAATATGCCTCATATCCTCTGATGTGTGGCAGTAAACCCGGTCAGCCCACTCACAGATAGGCTGATAGGGAATACTCCTCTCGGCGGAAATATCACAGGCTTCAACAAGCATGCGGTGTAAACAAGATAAGTCACCTTGATAAAGCTTGCGTGCATAAAAAGCGGAGGAATCGTGAGCTTCCCTTTTCGGAGTGCCGAAGGAAGATGTTTTAGTAGCCACCAAAGACCACCCATAACATTATATTTTGCTTTCTCTCTAAATAGTTCTAGCCCAGCGATAAAATCCCTGCAGATGGTATTGTTAACCATATATCAGTATTTGGATGGGTAATATGGACATTAAGCAGGGAACTAATATATTAACCAGTTAAGGATGTTAAACTCACTGGGCAAACTCATTTATTGCTTGACAGTGTTCTGCAACAGGGCACTCCCCACAACGGGGTCTGCTCTTCAGACAGGTTTGATTGCCCAGGGCATCGATCTGGGCGTGGTATTCGTTATAGAGAGCTGTATCCCGGGGAAGGTGGGACATAAAAAAGCGCTGCATCTGATCATAGCTTATCTTTTCCGGAAAAAATCCCAGCCGGGAAAAGATCCTTCTGGTATAGGCATCCACAACAAAAATCGGTTTTTCAGCAGCATAAAGGATGATGCAATCTGCGGTTTCCGGCCCAATGCCGTAAATACTAAGCAGTTTTTTCCTCAATGTTTCCATGTCGAGAGATAACAGGGAAGCCAGTTCCCCCCCGAATTCCTCAGCAATAACATGGCAGAAAGACTGAAGTTTCTTGGCCTTTTGGTTATGGTAGCGGGCAGGCCTTACAAGGGCGGCCAAAGACACAGGATCACAGGAAAGGATCCCTTCTATTGATAGGATCCCTTCTCTCTTGAGGTTATCGATGGCTGCAGCAGCACTGCGCCAGGATACATTTTGTGTCAGAATGGCACCGATAATCATCTCCAAAGCTGTATCAGCCGGCCACCAGTGCCGTGGACCAAAATATTCAAATAATTTGTTGTAGATTTCCATTAATCGATCATACATAGCATCACCTTATTAGCCACCGTACCGGTCTTGACCGCGCGGTGTCGCGCGGAGGGACAGTCCAGGTGATCGGTCCCTATCAGTCAACCTGTCCCCCTGATCGCGCGGGGGGACAGTCCCCCTGATCGGTCGATTTATCCCTGCTAGCGCAGCGACCTGCGGTGACAAGGGGACGGGGGTCGCGTCATCATGCACACATGTTACAGCAATGAGTCAAAGTGCCTGTCCCCTTGACTCTCGGTGATCGGCCCCGATCACCCAACCTGTCCCACTGATCGCGCGGTCAACCTGTCCGGTGATCGGTCTGACCGGTCGGTTTTAGCCGGGAGGCCACTGCAGCGAACGGCCGCCTAGGATATGGAAGTGCAGATGATGCACAGTTTGTCCGCCTTCATTTCCCGTATTGACAACCAAACGGAAACCGTCAGCAGCAATCTCCAGCTTCTCAGCCAGTTTTGGCACCAGAGCTGTCATCCTGCCCAACAGTTCTGCTTTTGCCCCTTCATCCAGCAGAGAGCTGACATGCTGTTTGGGGATCAACAATACATGGGTCGGGGCAACAGGATTAATATCCCGGAAAGCCAAAAAGTCATCATCTTCATAAACTGCATCACAAGGGATCTCATGCTTCGCGATCTTACAGAAAATACAGTCAGACAACCTAAAACCTCCTTTGTGATTATTCTGCTAAAACCGGAGTTAAAGCAATTTTATTACCCTGCTATGCTGTAAATTGCAGGGACTTCTGCTCTCTTTATAATATTCTACCGCAATTGTAGCAAAAATTAACACCCTTGACACCCCTGACTTCCAAACCATAGGGGTACTATCAATACTACCAATACTACCAATACTACTGTTGCCTTAGGTCAACCTGAAAGCCGGAGATCACTTCTCCCCATAATAGGTCACCTTCCAGTACACCTGCCAGCTCTACCTGCAGCAGCGCACCCCGTAGTTTTCCTTTCCCCGGGTCCTTAAAAAGAACCCGCAGATAGTTATCTGTAACACCCTCCCACCAACCGGTTTTTTTCCGGGAGGGCCGCTCTACCAGCACAGACAGTGTTTCTCCCACAACTCCACGAGCAAAACTGCTGGCATGCTCAGCAGCCAGCTTATGCAGTCTTTTACTCCGCTGGTCCTTGATACCCGGAGCAACCTGGTCCGGCATTTCCGCCGCTGGAGTTCCGGGGCGGGGAGAATATTTGAATATATGGAGATCCCTGAAAGGGAGTGAGGCAATAAAGCTATATGTGTTTTCAAAGTTTTCATCCCTTTCCCCGGGAAACCCCACCATCACATCTGTAGTAACAGCCAGACCGGGTATCTTGGCTGCAGCCCTAAAGAAAAGCTCCCTGTATTCCCCTGTTGTGTATGGCCTCCCCATTAGCCGCAAAATTTCATCATCACCGGTCTGTAGCGGAATATGGAGGTGGCGGCAGAAGCGGTAAGAGGAGGCCATTACCTCCAGCAGTTCTGCTGAAACATCCACCGGCTCCACAGAACTCAAACGGATGCGGAAATCACCGGGGAGCTCAGCAAGATCCCGCAGCAGTGATGCCA
>LFTQ01000046.1:8669-15469 GCA_001513545.1 Clostridia bacterium DTU068
GCACAGATAAGCTCACCCACCCGTTCTTTGACCAGCTCAGGGGAAAGGCTCCTTACTCCCCCTCTAGCGTAAGGAATAATACAGTAGGCACAGTACTGATCACACCCGTCCTGGATCTTGAGGAAGGCCCGGGTACGCTGGGGATTATCCGGAAGGGGAAGTTGCTCAAACTCCTGATGATCATCAAGATCCCTGACAGCATTGATCCCTGACACATCTTCCCCAGATCTTTTCTTATTGAGCAGGTCTTCTACCAGTTTCACAACCCTTGTCCGTTCCCTGGTGCCCACCACTAGGTCAACCCCTGGGATGGATAAGACCTTCTCTGGGTCAACCTGTGAGTAGCATCCTACCACAGCAACAACTGCATCAGGCTCTTGGGAGATGGCGCGGCGGATCACCTGTCGTGACTTCTGATCCGCGGTGTGTGTCACTGTGCATGTATTGATTATATAAACATCAGCCGGGCTCTTGAAATCCACCAGCTGGTAACCGCTCTGCCTAAAGAGTTCCATCAGGGATGCAGTTTCCTGCTGGTTGACCTTACAGCCCAGGGTATAGAAAGCGACTCTGCCTTTTTGCTCAGCCACCCAGGTCACCCCACTCATAAAGAATTAAACTTAAACTTACTAAACCTGCGGTTTCTGTCCGTAAAATCCTTGGCCCTAGAGTTACACTTGTAAAGCTGTTATTGATACAAAACTCAACCTCCTGCTGGCTAAATCCCCCTTCAGGACCGATCAATAGATAAACAGACCCTTTAGTCGGTTTGTTTTGCCGCAGATAATCCTTAAGACCTGTCCCTTTTTCCCCTTCCCAAAGGATAAGCCGGTGGGCATCTTTTTCTATATTTTGCACTAGCTCTGTCAGGGTGGTGACAGGCATTATCTCAGGGACCTGCACCCGGCCGCTCTGGCGGGCAGCTTCCCTGGCTACACTCTGCCAGCGCTCCTTGCGTGATCCCTGACGATCAGGGGGTATCCGCACTATGGTTCGTTCGGTAAGAGCCGGGTAAACCCGCCATACCCCCAACTCTGTTGCCTTCTGAATAATGAATTCGAATTTATCCCCCTTAGGTATACCCTGCACCAGCACCAAAGGAAGAGGGGACTCTACCTCTTTACTTTGCTCTTCTAACACCTTTACATAGACCGACATCCCCTCAGCCCTGGTGATCTGTGCTCTGTATTCCCTGCCCTCATCATCCCAGAGCAGTATTTCATCCCCAGGGGAAAGCCTCAAAACCCGCAGGATCTTTTTGGCATCCCTCCTGGGCAGCGGAAAGTCTTCATTTAAAGGCACAGCAGGCACATAAAATCTGTGCACCTGATATCTCCTTTCTATCTGAACCATAAACAGAGTTCTTCTGTATTATGCCTTCCTACAGAGAACCGTCAGACTGAAAATCCAGAATCCCCGTAGATTATACTTTTTATAATACCAGAGTTCTTATTACCTTTCATCTAGCAGTTATTCTCCCCAGCGATTAACCAGAAACCATAAAAATATCCCAAAATTTACTCTTCCCAAAGCAGGATGATCTCATTTTATCAAGAAAGATGAATTAAGAATCTTTTTATAAGGAGAATATTATGAAACTTTTAAATCAGTTAAAAAATATAATCACACTCTTTTACAGGAGTATGAAAAGATTTCCCATAACTCTATTATTTTCAACCGCTGTGGCGGTTATGCTGATTACAATATCAGAGCTACAGCCAATAGATAATTGGGACTTGGAAGAAACACTGTTCAGGATAACCATGATTTTTGCACTGGGTATTCCCCTTTCCTTGTGTCTCAAGCTTTTTTGGGAGAGGAAGGAGAACAGGACATTACTTGAGTCTAGCGGTTTTGTAATGACCGGTGGTTTAATATTGATCTTGTATTACTTTTTCCTGTTAAACGAACTCAACATGGTATCTATCACAAGATACACAGCTGTCAATCTCGCCTTTTATTTGGGCTTTCTGTTTATACCCTATCTCCCCCGCAAAGATCATTTTGAGATGTATATCATCAAGCTCGGTACCGGATTTATCATCACAGTTGTTTATACAGCTGTGCTATATATGGGACTGGCAGCGATCCTCTTTACACTGGATGCTCTGCTGGGTGTACCTGTGCCTGGTAAGCTATATCAATATACCGGGGTTATTTTGGGCTGTGTTTTCGCTCCTGCTTATTTTCTGGCAGGGATACCGTTGAAGGACCACTCACTGGAGCATGAAGACTATTCAATAGTATTAAAAGTACTGCTCTTATATATAGTGATTCCCCTTTTGACAGCCTATACAGCCATACTCTACATATATTTCATCAAGATTATCATATCCTGGGAATGGCCTATCGGTCTTGTTTCCCATTTAGTGCTCTGGTATGCGCTGATTGTGACTGCAGTGCTGTTCCTCATCACACCCATGAGGGATGAAAACAAATGGGCAAATATTTTTTCAAAATGGATGCCCATCATCATACTTCCCATCCTGATTATGATGTTTATTTCCATGGGAATCAGAATTAACGCCTATGGAGTAACAGAGAACAGATACTATGTTGTTGTAATGGGATTGTGGATCTTCGGCATCATGGTTTACTACTCCTTGGTGAAAAAACCCCTCAATATATTGCTCCCGACCACATTAGCAGTCATCGCTCTGCTCTCAGTTCTGGGCCCCTTGAGCAGTTACTCAATCTCAACATTGAGCCAGAATAACAGGTTTGAAGCTATACTGCTTAAGAATAACATGCTGGTAGATGGGAAAATACAACCTGCGCCTGCTGATATTGCAAAGGAAGATAAAACTGAAATCAGCGGTATATTGGCTTACTTCAACACCAAACACGATCTAAGTGATGTCAAATATCTTCCTGAGGGCTTTGATATGAATGACATGGAAGAGGTCTTTGGCTTCCCCTACCAAGAGCCGGATCTTACACCTCCTGAGGACTTCTTTTTCTTCGCAAGAAACGAAGCTGAGGTAGGTGCAACTGATATCAAAGAGTATGATTATATGTTTGATGCCGGAATTCTTTATGACATGACTGCTGATCATGCATTAAAGGCGGATTTCGATGAGGAGTCAGCTATACTGAGGATCAGTCAGCAAGGTGCTCTGCTCTATGAAAAGGAATTGAATTCTTTTGTCAAAGATCTATTGGAAAAACATGGTGGGCAAAAAGACAATCTTGCAGCTGAAGAGATGACTTTGATCGACGAAAATGAAAAGATAAAGGTCAAGCTCAGCTTTAAAGCCATACATGGGAGCGGAGATGCTACCGCCGACAATATTATATTAAGGGGTTTTGATGGCTATCTGTTTGTCAAAATAAAATAAAAAGATGAGAATTAAAGCAGCAGGTATCCGGTTGCCTGCTGCTTTTATGTCAACTCAGAAATTACTCTTCTTCTAATATACAGGTTTTTCAGCCCATAAAGGCATCTTTCATCTTTTTAAAAAAGCCCTTTCTTTCCTGGTATTGATCTGCTTTCACTGTTGAATCGAATTTTCTGAGCATCTCTTTTTGCTTTTCATTGAGTTTGGTAGGGATAACCACCTTGACCTTAACGATCTGATCCCCTCTGCCATAACCCTGCAGGTGGGGTATTCCCTTGCCCCGCAGATAGAATACAGCGCCGGGCTGTGTCCCCTCAGGCACCTTCAATTTGGTCTTTCCCTCCAGCGTAGGAATCTCTATCTCATCTCCCAGAGCAGCCTGGATAAAGGAAATGGGGAGTTCCATGATCACATTATCCCTTTCCCGCTTGAACACCTTATGGGGGCGCACCCTGACATGCACAAGCAGGTCACCGGGGGGTCCGCCTGCTGTTCCCAAATCTCCCTCTCCAGCTAGGCGCAGCACAGAACCGGTGTCAACACCTGCCGGCACCTTGATCCGTACTTTACGGAGCCGGCGAACTTTACCTTTACCATTGCATGCCTTACAGGGCTTTTCGATGGTTTTCCCTGTACCATTGCAGTTGTCACAGGTGGTCACTGTTGAGAACTGGCCGAAGGCAATCCTTTGGGTCACCCGCACCTGACCGCTACCACCACACTTATAACAGGTGACCGGCTCAGTACCGGGTGCAGCACCGGACCCTCCGCATTCCTTACAGTCCTCCCAGCGGTGGATGCTTACCTCCCGTTCTATACCAAAAGCTGCCTCTTCAAATGAGACTTCTATATTCATCTGAAGGTCTGCACCCCGTTGGGGCCCACCCCTTCTTCTCCCAAAGGGGCTGCCGGCACCACCGAAAAAAACATCGAAAATATCATCAAATCCGCCAAAGTCAAAACCACCGAACCCACCGGGGCCAGCACCTGCACCCATATCAAAGGCCGCATGGCCGAATTGGTCATACTGTCTCCGCTTTTCCGGGTTCCCTAAAACCTCATAGGCCTCATGGACTTCCTTGAACTTCTTTTCGGCCTCTTCCTTATTATCCGGATTCATATCAGGATGGTACTGGCGGGCAAGCTTCCGGTAGGCCTTTTTAATCTCAGCCTCCGAAGCCCCCCGGTCCACACCCAGCACCTCATAATAATCCCTCTTCCCCATTTATCTCACCTTTCCGGAACCGGTCCGGTTCAACCAATCTTATTTTTCATCATCATCCACTACATAGTCAGCATCCACGGTCTGGCCCTCTCCACCGGGATTTCCTGCTCCGGCAGCACCTGCGTCACCTGCTCCACCTGCAGCGCCCTGAGCTCCTGTCTGCTGATATATCTTGGATGTTACATCATAGATAGACTTGGTCAGTTCCTCAGTTTTGTTCTTGATATCCTCTATATTCTTACTGTCAATGGCCTTTTTGAGCTCATCTTTGGCACTGTTGATCCTATCCTTTTCAGCCTGAGGGATCTTATCTCCCAGATCTTTAAGGGTCTTTTCCGCCTGGTAAACCAAACTGTCCGCTTTATTAACAACCTCTATCTCTTCACGGCGTTTTTTATCATCCTCAGCAAACTGCTCCGCTTTCTTCACCATTTCATCGATTTCTGCATCAGAAAGATTGGTGGAGGCAGTGATGGTGATCTGCTGCTCCTTACCGGTTCCCATGTCCTTTGCTGATACGTGAACAATACCGTTCACATCAATGTCAAACTTAACCTCAATCTGGGGCACTCCACGGGGAGCCGGCGGGATTCCAACCAGCTGGAAGCGGCCTAAGGTTTTGTTGTCCGCAGCCATGGCCCGCTCTCCCTGCAACACATGGATATCCACACTGGTCTGGTTATCAGCAGCAGTTGTAAAGATCTGGCTTTTTGATGTAGGGATAGTTGTGTTGCGCTCGATGATCTTGGTCATCACACCGCCCAGGGTCTCTATTCCCAGAGAAAGTGGTGTAACATCCAACAGAACAATATCTTTCACCTCGCCTGCCAAAACACCACCCTGGATGGCGGCTCCCATAGCCACAACCTCATCAGGGTTGATTCCCTTGCTGGGTTCCTTACCCAGTACCCGTTTGATGGTTTCCTGCACCAGGGGCACCCTGGTTGAACCCCCTACCAGCAGGACCTTGTCGATATCCTTGGGTTCAAGGCCTGCATCAGCCATAGCCTGTTTCATAGGCCCCACTGTTTTTTCCACCAGGTCGCTGATCAGTTCCTCAAACTTGGCCCTGGTCAAGGTCATCTCCAGGTGCTGTGGCCCTGCTTCTGTTGCTGTGATAAAGGGCAAACTGATAGTTGTCTGAGGAATCCCTGAAAGTTCGTGTTTTGCCTTTTCAGCGGCATCCTTCAAACGCTGCATAGCCATCTTGTCTTTGGAGAGGTCAACACCGGTCTGCTTTTTAAACTCCTGAACCAGATAATTGATAATCCGTTCATCAAAGTCATCACCACCCAGGAAGTTGTTCCCGCTGGTGGCTCTGACCTCTACCACATCATCCCCTAACTCCAGTATGGATACATCAAAGGTGCCACCACCCAGATCATAGACAAGAACTATATGGTCCTCATCTTTATCCAAACCATAGGATAGAGCTGCAGCTGTCGGTTCATTGATGATCCTCTCTACTTCCAACCCGGCGATACGCCCCGCATCCTTGGTGGCCTGCCGCTGGCTGTCGCTGAAGTAAGCAGGGACNNTAGGCTTCTGCATCAGCCTTTAGCTTCTGCAAGATCATGGCGGACAATTCCTGGGGAGTGTAGTAATGGTCATCTATCTTTTCGCGGTGATCGCTTCCCATATATCTTTTTATAGAACGCACTGTTCGATCCGGATTGGTGATCGCCTGTCTTTTAGCCAACTCTCCCACCAAACGCTCCCCATCTTTGGTAAAAGCAACCACCGATGGGGTAACACGGGCACCTTCAGGCGTAGGAATAACCGTAGGCTGCCCACCCTCCATGATAGCAACACAAGAGTTGGTTGTTCCCAGGTCGATTCCAATAATTTTACTCATTCTCATTTGCCTCCTTACAGCAAGAATGTTTGTTTTCAGTTTCTTTACTTTTTGCTACTATCACCAGAGCAGGTCGGAATACTTTTCCCTGCAGCAAATACCCTTTCTGAACCTCTGCGGTAACAGTGTCCTCAGGGTATTCTGAGGTTTCTATCCTTTGAAAGGCCTCTTGATACTGAGGATCAAAGGGTTTACCCACTGACTCTATAGGCTCTACCCCTTCCTGAGCCAGCAGGTTGCACAACTGCCTGTAAATGATCTCAATCCCTGTATACATGTTTTCCGGCAATTCCTTTTTTGCGGCTTCCAAAGCCCGTTCATAATTATCGATAATCGGGAGTAGTTCCCGCAGTAAACGCTCATTGGCAGTACGCCGGATCTC
>LFTQ01000046.1:15573-62030 GCA_001513545.1 Clostridia bacterium DTU068
CCTTCTGTTTCACCTGTCACTTTGGCTTCTTCTTCATTGTGTAAACCGTTCTGTTCACAGCTCAAATATTTTCCCTCCTTGAAAAATAGCTGCAACACCATTTGCCAAACAATTACAAAGGGCAGCTGTTTACAGCTTCTGACCTCAGCTGTAAAGATATTTCACCACAAAGTGCATTTTAATAAAAGTTATCCTCTGACAGAGCTTCGGAGAGAACACTGGTAATATGCTCTACCACAGTCATGGCGCGAGCATAATCCATCCGCATGGGGCCCAGCAAGCCCAGCGTTCCCATAATATTCCCCCCGATGTTATAAGCAGCAGTTATCGCACTATATTTTGTGGCCTGCTCACTCTTAATCTCTTCTCCGATCTTTACGGTCACCCGGTAGGGATCCGCATCCTGCAGGATCGTTATCAGGTTTTCTTCTCTCTCAATAAAATTCATCAGATTGCGGACCTCTTCAACATCACTGTATTCCGGCTGTTTTAAGATCCTATTGGTGCCCCCCAGGTAAAGGTTTTCTTTCATTTCCTCCTGAAGCACCACTTCCATAATTTCCAGAATATGATTGATGGTCTTCCTGTACCTGGTCAATTCATTATATACATCTTTTAATACTGTACGAGTTATCTGTGTGAAGGTCAGTCCCTGGAAATAGTGGTTGAGCACCAACTCTATATATGCCAGGTCATCTGCTGTTATATCAGAAGACAGATCCATCCCTTTGCTATGAACCCATCCGGTTTCAGCCATTATTACCAAAAGAGCCTTTCCCGGCATAAGCTGAATAATTTTGATCTTTTTGAGCACATCATTCTCAAAATAGGGCCCGGAAAGAAAAACCAGGTAATCGGTCAGCTGGGTCACTGCTTTTAGTGTGCACTGGATAATATCAGCCAATACCTTAACCCTCTTCGCAAATATTGCCCTGATCAGCCTTTCCTCCCGCGGTGTCAAATCAGCCTTCTTCATCAATTTGTCTACATAATAACGGTATCCCTTCTGGGAAGGCACCCGGCCTGCAGATGTGTGAGGTTGTCTGATCAGCCCTATCTCCTCCAGATCCGCCATTTCATTGCGAATTGTTGCCGGGCTGACGCCTAAATTGTATTTACGGGCAATACTGCGGGAGCTCACCGGTTCCGCTGTTTCAATATGACTTACCACTATAGCCTCTAATACCTGTTGTTTCCGTAAATCCAAAGCCATCGGCGTCACCACCTTTTATAATTAGCACTCGTATCAAATGAGTGCTAAAGCTCTAGAAATAACATACCATCACGCCTTTTGGATGTCAATAGCTATAAAAAATGCAGCTGATGTGATGCTCATTAAACAAAGAAAGATAAAACATAATTGGAAAGGAGCTGTCCCCTTTCTGTAAGGAAGACAGCCTCATCACTGATAGCCATTAAACCATCATCTACCAATTTTTTTAATACCTTCTCATATAATGATTCAAAGGAACAGCCGAACCGCCTGGTAAAGTCTGGGCGGGAAAGCCCCTTAGTCAGGCGCAGTCCCATGATGATGGTGTCGACCATCTCTTCTTTTGGACTTTGCTGCTCCTCAAAAGCCCGGGGGAATTCTCCTTTCTCCACCATTTCAATGTATTTTTGAATCTCTTGTTCGTTACCGTAACGCACATGTTCATGATAACCATGTGCCCCTGCACCCACCCCCAGATAGGGCCTGTTTTCCCAGTAGGTAATGTTGTGCCTGCATTCCTTGCCGGGCTGGGCATAGTTGGAGAACTCATAGCGGATAAAACCAGCCTCTGCCACCATAGATGCGGTTTCCTCCCACATGGATAGCTGCATCTCTTCACTGCAGGCTTCCAGTTTACCCTTTTTCAGATCAACTGCAAGAGGGGTGCTATCCTCCAGGGACAATCCATAGATAGAGAGGTGTTCAGGGCTTAAGCGGATAGCTGAACGCAGATTATCCCTCCAGAACTGCAGACTCTGTCCGGGCAGGGCATAGATCAGGTCCAGGTTGATATTGTCAAATCCCGCTTTTCTTGCTGCATCATAAGCAGCATAGACCTCTGACACAGAATGGGACCTCCCCAATAGACCCAGTTCTGCTGACTTGAAGGATTGAACACCCAAGGATAGGCGGTTTACTCCGGCATCCTTCAATAGTTGGAGCATCTTCTGAGTTACTGTACCCGGGTTGGCCTCGATCGTGATTTCAATCTCCGGGGAGCAGACAAAGCTTTCTTTGCAGCGGGAAAGTATCCGGCAGAGGGACTCCGCCGGTAGCACTGTGGGAGTTCCCCCGCCCAAGTAAATGGAAGATAATGATTCGTTGGGGTAAAAGGATGCATAAATTGCAATCTCCTTTTCCAGTGCCTGCAGGTATCCCGTCACCAGCATGTCATCTTCCGGCACGGGTATAGAATTGAAGGAACAGTAGCGGCATTTCTGCAGGCAGAAGGGGAAATGCAGATAAAGAGCTGTCATTCCTTATCAACCCGGAGCACAGCCAGGAATGCCTCCTGTGGTATTTCCACCCTGCCCACCTGTTTCATGCGCCGTTTCCCTTCCTTTTGCTTTTCCAGCAGCTTGCGTTTTCTGGTTACATCACCGCCGTAGCACTTCTCCAACACATTTTTTCTCAGCGCTTTAACGGTTTCCCTGGCGATCACCCTGTTCCCGATAGCTGCCTGGATGGGAACATCGAAAAGCTGCCTGGGTATCAGCCTTCTGAGTTTTTCCACAAGAGCACGCCCTTTTTGCTGGGCCTGGTCCCTATGTACGATCATAGAGAGGGCATCTACCATCTCTCCATGCACCAGGCAGTCCAGTTTGACAAGATCTGCTGCTCTGTAGCCTGATATATCGTAATCAAAAGATGCATAACCTCTGGTACAGGATTTGAGCCGGTCAAAAAAATCAAAAATAATCTCTGACAGAGGAAGCAGGTAAGTTATCTGCACCCTCTGCGGGGACAGATAGTTCATTTCCTGGAACTCACCCCTGCGATCATGGAAGAGATCCATTACCGCTCCCACATAATCAGAAGGGGTTATTACATTGGCCTCAACATAGGGTTCCTCTACCTGAGCGATCTCTCCTAAATCCGGCCAGAGAGCAGGGTTATCCACTGTGACTACCTCTCCGTTATTTTTGGTCACCCGATAAACAACATTAGGGGCGGTAGTGATCAGTTCCAGACCGTACTCCCTCTCCAGCCTTTCCTGTATGATCTCCATATGCAAAAGCCCCAAAAAACCACAGCGAAAACCGAAGCCCAAAGCCACAGAAGTCTCAGGCTCATATTGGAAGGAGGCATCATTGAGTTTAAGCTTACCCAGCGCATCCCTCAGATTTTCATAGTCATTGGCTTCCACAGGGTAAAAACCGCAGAATACAACAGGTAGCACTCTCCTGTAGCCTGGTAGGGGTTCTGCTGCAGGTTTAACCCCATCGGTAATGGTATCACCCACACGGGTATCAGCGACCTCTTTTATGCCGGCAGCGAGATAGCCCACTTCCCCGGGACCCAGTTCATCCACCTGGCTCATCTCCGGGAAAAACACCCCTACTTCGCTGACCTCATATACCTTACCTGTTGACATCATCATGATCTTCATCCCACTCCGCACTCTGCCATGGAAAACCCTGATATAGGAGATCGCACCTTTGTAGGGATCGAAATGGGAGTCAAAAATTAAGGCCTGCAGGGGTTTATCCTCATCCCCCTGGGGTGGGGGAACCTGATGAACAAGGGTTTCCAGCAGTTCAGGGACACCGGTTCCATCCTTTGCTGAAACATGTAAAATGTTTTCTGAGTCCAGTCCGATCACTTCCTCGATCTCCTTGGCCACCCGCGCCGGATCAGCTACCGGCAGATCGATCTTGTTGATGACCGGAATGATCTCCAAATTGGCATCCAAAGCCAAATAGGTGTTGGCGATGGTCTGGGCTTCAACACCCTGGGTGGCATCCACAACAAGAACAGCGCCTTCACATGCAGCCAGACTCCGGGAGACCTCATAACTGAAATCCACATGCCCCGGGGTATCGATCAGATTCAGCAGATACTCCTGGCCATCTCTAGACCTGTATTTCATGGTGACTGGGGTCAGTTTGATAGTAATCCCCCGTTCCCGCTCTAGGTCCATCTGATCAAGCACCTGCGCTTTCATCTGTCTTGACTGCAGTGTACCGGTTATTTCTAAAAAACGGTCAGCCAGTGTGGATTTGCCGTGATCAATATGAGCGATTATACAAAAATTTCTTATCTGTTGTTGCTTCATTAATATCACCTTTCTTACCTGATGGTGCTGGCTTTTCTTTTCATACCGAGTCGCCTCTTAATCAAATCCAGCACCAGTTGAAACTCCTCCAGACGCATGAGATAAGACAATAGGAAATACACTAAAATACCTGCACCTACTCCCCCGCCCACAGATATCAGCTGGGCGGTCTTAGCCGCAGTACCCAATATGCTTTCCAACAGTGTCACAACAGTATAAGCCACAACACCTGTTACCAGCGCAGCTAAGCTAGAACCTAGTGCAGACATTGTAATCTTTTTCCCATCAACACTGCCGATCTTCTTCTTTAGGAGAAGGATCAGCAGCATCATATTGACCATCCCTACCAGAGAATAAGCCAGAGCCAATCCGCTATGTCCCATCGGTTTGACCAACCAGATATTCAAAATTATGTTCAATATAACTGTGCCAATACCTACAGCAACAGGGGTTCTGGTATCCTTCAAGGCATAGAAAACCCTGTTTAAAACTGTGGCCCCTGAATAGCCGATAATACCAAAAGAATAATAAAATAAAGCGATTGATGTAGCAGCTGTGCTCTCAGGGGTAAACTTTCCCATTTCGAAGAACAGCCGCACAACCGGGAGGCCGATGGCGATCAACCCTGCCACACAGGGAATTGCCAGAAAATTGGCGGTGCGAACACCCAGAGAAAAGGTGCGGCGAAACTGTCCCCATTCCATGCGGGCAGCATGCTCTGTAAGGGTAGGGAACACCGCAGTGCTGATGGCCGCAGCAAAGATCCCGATAGGCAACTGCATGAAACGCTGTGCAGTGCGCAGAGCAGCCAGCTGTCCGCTGGGAAGGTTAGATGCCAGGTTCTGGCTGACAAACAGGTTAAACTGTGAAACCGAAAGCCCAATCAGTACCGGGAAAACTAGAATCCCAATCTGTTTGATCCCCGGATGCTTTAGATTGAGCAGCGGTTTATACCTCATCCCAAACTTTAATAATGGAGGCAGCTGTACAGCAAAGTTCAGAACAGCCCCCACAACAACTCCTATCGCAAAGGCCACAATCCCGATGCGAGGCCCCAGTACCCCTCCTACCACTACAATAGACAAACTATAGAGCACAGATCCCACTGCAGGGGTGACAAAGTGCTTATAGGAGTTCAGGATCCCCATGGATACCCCACTCAAACCCATAAAAAAGGTTTGGAAAAACATGATCCGGGTGAGGTAAACGGTCATATCGATCTCTGAAGAGTTAAAACCAGGAACCAGCAGCCGGATCAGATTCGGGGTAAAGAGCATGCCCAGTGTGATGGCGGTGATCATCAAAATAACCAGCAGGTTGAGCATAGTGTTGGCCACCTGCCACCCTTTTTCATCCTCTCCTCTGGCAAGGTATCCTCCAAAAACAGGAATAAAAGCGGAGCTCAAAGCACCTCCGATCAGAATCATATAGATAAAATCGGGTATAGAAAAAGCAGCATTATAAATATCTGTAATTCGGTTTTGGCCAAAAATAGCATAGAGCAGAGCATCCCGCACATAGCCCAGTATACGGGCAATCACCATACAGATAGTTATGATCCCTGCTGCTTTCGCAATTTTTGCACCTTCAGACATTTCTCCATTCCTTATCAAAAAAATTGAACACCCAAAGAAGATATTATCACTTTGTGCCACATAACAAAAGTGTTTGTTTTGTTTTTGTTAACCTTTGCGGACACTTCAACTTGCTTTCTTATAGAAACATCACTTTGTTTATCTATAATTGAAAAGAATCAAGCTGTTTGTAATGACTAGTATAGATATTTTATCACCAAATCTATCAAAAATAACAACAGGAGCCTCTAATAGAGACTCCTATAAAGCTGCCTAACCTTGCTACAGGTGAACCGAAGACTGTTGAGAGTCAACTTGTAGAGACTCCATAAAGCTATCTGACCATTCTAAGGTATGATAGCGGCAAACGGGTTTTTACTCAATATCGAAACCTATTCTTGAATCAGTTCTGCCAAAACCTCTCCTAGACAGCGTCCTGCCACTAAGGCTTCTTCAAGAGTGTTTTTATCACTCCCGATCTCCACCAGGATCGCCTTTGGGGAGAGGTTTTGGTTGTAGCAGCCATTTTTTATGCGCACAGCTTTAACTACACCAGGATACTTCTCTTCGAGCCGGTTGGCCACCTTACGGGCAAAGGCAAGATTTTCCCTCCAATGGGGGTTGGGAATTCCCTGCCCATTCCCGATAACAAACAGGATCAGCGCTGATTCCTGTCCATTAACAGTGGTTATCTGCTTTTTTGGGATTCCCGCGTCTCTATGCAGATCAATCAAAACCTTTAACTCAGCATGCTCATTAAGGAGACGGCTAGCTGTTTTTTTCGACTCAATATAAGATCTGGGAAAATTCGGGTGGTCATGGATCGTTAGATCTTGCACCCCCCGCACCCCCTTTTCTGCCAGAGTTTTTATGATCTCTTCCCCCACTAGGGTGATTCCTCCGTTTTTCCCCTGTACCTTGCTTTTTTTGTCCAATGGAATATATGTCTCTGCATTATGGGTGTGATAGATAGCCACTTCAACAGGCTTTTTAGCCAGTTCTTCTTCTAAAGAAGGCTCTTTCAAATGCAGAGTGCTTTCTGCAGGAGGCTCTTCAAGATGATAACCTCTGCTCACCGGAGCATTCCTACCACCGGTGATACTGTAGGGCAGACCCTTTTGCAAAACCCCAGGAAGATCAAATGGGTCAATACCGCATAAAAAACAGCACAACTCCCTTGATAGAGATACTTCCTCACTCTGCCTGCCGCCCAATTCAAACTGCAGGAGCATTGTATATGAAAGATCACCGATACCAAATCCCATCAGGCAAAAAAATGATAAAAGCAAAACTGTGAAACCTTGTCCCAACCTAGGTTTTTCTTTAAAATGGTTACGCAAATTCAGTTCCCCCCTGAAAAAGCCGTCTGCCAAATAATATTCCAGCATGTGGTAAAATATCACTGGATAACCAATTCCAGCAAGAATAATCTTTGGGGAACTGGGCAGGATTTCACTAAAATCGATGCTTGCAAATCTCCATTAATCGTGATACCATCATATTTGGCCTTATTTGATCAAGCAGTAATCAGCTGCCGGACTTACAAGAGGCTGAGATTTTATGGAGTTTTTATCTGGCATCAGTCGGTTAAACCCCAGATGATGCAGGTTTCATTTTATGGTACAAGGGGGTGAAGAGAAATGGCAAATATCCGGTCCGCGGAAAAAAGGGCAAGGATCGCCAAGGTTCGTGCCCTGCGCAACGCTTCTCAAAAGTCTGCCATGAAGACCGCCATCAAAAAATTTGAGGCAGCACTGGCAGATGGAAATAAAGATGATGTGGAGGCCACCTTCAAAAAAGCGGTTCATCTCATTGACAAGGTTGCCGCTAAAGGAATCATTCACCCCAACGCCCGGAATCGCAAAAAATCCCAGTTGGCAAGAAAGCTCAATCAGGCTCAGCTGTAAACAGAAAAAGATAAGAACCCCTTCAAGAGAGGGGTTTTTTATATGCCTAACAGACCTCCCCTAAAAAGGCCGCCAGCAACAACTCTGGAGAACCCTTTCCCTGTTTGATGGATAGATCAAGTTCCAATAAAGAAAAAAGAACCTTTTCTATCTCCTTAATGCTGGAGTTGCGCATCTGTTTTGTCAGTTTTTTGCCAACATATGGGTGAACACCCATCTGAGAGGAAAGGTCCTGTGCAGGAACCCCTTCTTGTAGCAGGTAAGCTGCCTCCAGCATTTGCAGATAATGACGGGAAAGCATAGAAACCAGCAGTACAGGGTGATTACCCTGTGCCAGGAGTTCACCGGCAATCTCCAGGGCAGCCTTTCCTTTGTGTTCAGCCACAGCATCCACAAATTCAAAAAGGGTGCGCCCTGCAGTTCTGCTGCCGACCTTTTTAAGTATATCTACAGTTATTCTCTTTTCGCTGCCCAGATAGACGGCAGCCTTTTCAATCTCACCTGCAAGAACTGCAGGGTCATCCCCACAGGAAAAACGCAGATACTCAACACTGGAAGCAGGAAGTTCCTTACCTTTGGCTGCTGCCTCTTCAGACAGCCATTTAATCAGGTCCCTGCCTTTAGGAGGTGAACACTCAACAACCCAACAATTTTCAGCTTGAGGGATATCCCTTTTTTTCAGTTTATTATCAAAAAGCAGCACACATACAAGGCGCGGATTATTGATTTTCAGATAATTTTTCAGTTGAGCAGTTTGAGTATTATTGATCACCACCAGACGCCTGGATAGCCAGAGGGGTATAGTGGTCAATGAGGTAAAAATATCAGCATCACCGGTTTCTTCATCCCATTCCAGGTACTCTATCTCATCACTTTTTTCCAGAAGATTTCTTAATTCCCTGATCAGCTTCCTGGACAGATAATGGGCTTCACCATGCAAAATCAAAAAAACGGGATATTTCCCCCGGGCTAAGGCTTGTCTAGCCTGGGTATAAGTCAGGACAGGAATATTTTCCACCTCCTCAATCCACATATTCCCATAACTGATTTGGGTTCTGCTTCGTTGAAAACAGCCAGCTAAACCAGTCATACTCCTTTTCTAACAATATTTATCAAGCTGTAAGGCTTTTTAATGGGTTTCATTAATGAAAGCTGAAACTATAGGTTTCGAAATGTTTTGCGTCCATAGTTAAATTATACATGAAATTAAATAACCCTTTCATCCCACTTGCTCTTAATCCTGGTTGAGAAAAAGCTCCATCATTTTCAACAGGTCAACGGAAAGCTCTTCATCACCCAACTGCTGCGCTGCCTGTGATATATATTCTTTAAGCTCCTGGCGCTTTTCTCCGGTGATGCCTGATGTCAGCTCCCTGACCAATCCGGCCATTTCATCCTGTTTTAGGTTGCTGTCTGAACCGATGCTGTCCAAGACCTCTCCCGCATGCCAGCTATTACCGCCGGCAATACCCCCTTCCCCCAGTTTTCTTTTTATGTCCCCGCTGAGTCCCAACTGCTTTAGTAAATCAATAATATCTTGATTATCCATTATTTTTACCCTCCTATGCAATAAAGATAAACACCCGATCTTACCATCAAGGGGTAAGCAAACAATTACCTCTTTCACAAATCGGCTGAGCAAGGCTCCTATATACAATATGTTAATATCTTGTATTATTTGCAGCATCGTGCAGGGAATAATGCTTGACCGGTAAAATACTAATAGAGGGGAATAATCAGCTGCGTTCTGCAAAGGAGGAAAAACCATGCGTGTCGGAATATTAACCGGAGGAGGCGACTGCCCTGGATTAAACGCTGTGATCAGGGCAGCTGCCAAAACTCTGTTTGCCAATGGTGTTGATATGCTTGGGTTTCGGGATGGATACAGGGGAATTATCTATAAAGACTTTATTCCCATTGATAAAAGGGCGATTTCCGGACTGCTACACAGGGGGGGCACGATCCTGGGCACAAACAACAGGGATAACCCCTTTAACTTTCCTGTAAAAACAAAGAGCGGGGAAACCCAATATCGTGATGTATCAGATAAACTGCTGGAAAATTTCCATAAACTAAAACTTGATACCCTGATCTCCATCGGAGGGGATGGCACTCTTTCCATTGCCAAGGAATTAGTGGATAAAGGCGCGAAAATCATCGGTGTTCCCAAAACCATTGACAACGACCTGGCTGCCACAGATCAAACCTTCGGTTTTGATACAGCGGTGGCCACAGCAACCAGCGCACTGGACAAACTCCATACAACCGCAGAATCACACCATAGGGTGATGGTCCTGGAAGTTATGGGGCGCTATGCCGGTTGGATCGCCCTTTGGTCCGGGATTGCCGGTGGTGCTGATGTTATTCTGATACCGGAAATACCCTGGTCCCTGGAGGGCATTATCAAAAAAATTCAGCAGAGGAGACAGGAGGGAAAGATGTTCAGTGTTATCGTTGTGGCTGAAGGCACCCCTGGTCCCGATGGGGAGAGGGTGGTCAGGGAGAGGATCAAAGGAAGCGGTGACCCGCTGCGGCTGGGGGGTGTAGGACAGGTGGTGGGTAACCTTGTAGAACAGGCTACAGGGATTGAAACCCGTGTGACCGTATTGGGCCACATTCAGCGGGGTGGTTCCCCTTCACCCCTGGACCGCATTCTGGCCACCCGGTTCGGTGTGGCTGCCGCAGAGTTGGCTATCTCCGGTCAGAGCGGTCTGATGGTGGCCTTAAAAGGGAATAAAATTACCGCGGTCCCCCTCCATGAAGCAACGAAAAAGATATCCCTTGTGCCCAAAGATCATCAGTTGGTTCAGGCCGCTAGGTCCATCGGTATCAGTTTTGGAGACTGAGTGTCACACCATCTGTGGTAAAGGTGATATCTCCTGCTTTATCTGTGCGCAAGACCTGAGCACCCTGTTCCTGCCAGAAGAGGATTGTCCTTTTGTCCGGGTGGCCGAAGGGGTTTTTCCCAGTGCTGATCACAGCAAATTGGGGTTTGACAGCTGCAGCAAATTCCTGGCAGATACCACCGGCGCTGCCGTGATGGGGCACTTTGAGGACAGTGGCCTGAATCCCCCCGGGATATTTACCCTCCTGGTTTAATGAAGCCAGGAGGGATAAAGCCTCTTGCTCCAGGTCACCGGTGAACAGAAATGTTATTTTCCCATAGCGCAAATAAAGCACCAGAGAATTGTTGTTGGCATCACTGGAGGTTCCTGATAATAGAGGGCGTTCCGGCCATAAAACCGAAATTTCAACAGAAGGGTCAAGTTTGATGGCACCAGCAGTCAGGGTAGAAGCCCTGATTTTTTTATTCTTGAGCTGCTGCTGTACCTTTAAAACCAACGGTGTTGGGTGATCCACAGGTGGAGCGGCATACCTCTCCACCTTTACATAATCGAGCACAGCAGGGATACCCCCCAGGTGATCCTCATGGGGGTGTGAGTTGACTAGCAGATCCAATTTCCTGATCCCTCTTTTGGCTAGTGCTGGAACCACAACCCGGCTCCCGGGATCAAAAACAAAACTGCTGTATGACAGACTGCCTCCGGCATCAATGAGCATTGTCCGCCCTTTTGGGGTTTGAACCAAAATGGCATCCCCCTGCCCCACATTGATAAAGGTCACCTCCAGTTTTCCCGGGTCCTTTTTCACTGTGCCTGTAAAAACCATAGCAGTACAGCTGATAACCAACAGCAGAGCAGGGAACAGTCTGCGGGCAGCAGCTGACTGATAGCGAAAATGGGGGAAATTTATCGTAAAGCCCTCTCGAAATACCCAACCCAGCACAAGCAGTGAAATATAGTACAAAAAACATAACCACAAAGGAGGCGGCGGCACCAGAAACGCTGCTCCCGGAAGATCTGACAGCAAATCAAGAAGCCATCTAATGGGATAAAAGAAGGCCCCTGCTGTAAGAAAAAAGGGGTTTAAGATGCCAGGTGCAGCCAGAGCCAAGACCATCCCCGCCAAACCCAGGTAAACCACCAGACCTGCCAGGGGCACTACCAAAATATTGGCTATCACTCCCATTGCTGCAGCCTGCTGAAAATACAAAGCAGCCAGTGGCAAAATGGCCAGTTGTGCAGCAAGCGGTACTGTTACCGCTTCTCGTAATCCAAGAGGTAGAGATACGTATCTTCCCAAAGGAACAGCCAAATAAATAATTCCCCATGTAGCCGCAAAGGAAAGCTGAAAACCGGGCTCAAAGAGCACAGACGGGTCGATCAGCAGGAGGGCAAAAGCCGCCAGAGCGAGGGAATTGAGAGCATTGGGCCTTTGCTGCCACAGGTAGGCAGCTAACCCAGCAGTGGCCATCACCGCAGACCTGGTCACCGGGGGATTAAAATCGATCAACCCAGCATACCCCCATAATCCTGCAGTTACCAGGATAAAGGTAGGAAAACGCTTAAGTTTAAGTAAATTAGCTGCCGCCAAAAGTGCAATGAATACAAATCCCAGGTGCAGCCCGGAAACAGAAAAGAGATGCATCACGCCTGTCCTCTGGTATATTGAGCGATCCTCCGGTGTGATTCCCCCTTTGGAGCCCAACAAAATGCCTTCCAGAAACATGGCTCCCTCAGCAGGAAGGCTATGATGGATGGCATTCTCGATCCGCAGACGCAGTGATGCAAAGACGGTGGACAGACCCTTTTCTCCTGCTTCCAATGGAGTCAGTTTTTTGGCGGTCACCTGAGCAAAAATATTATGCCGCTCCAGATAGGCACGATAATCGAACTCTCCTGGGGATAATGCCGTAGGGGGGAGATCAATTAATCCATCCACACTGACCCGGGTTCCAGGAAGCAGAGAAGCACGGAGTTGTGCGTCAGCTTCATTGATCTTTGCTTTTGTCCCACCTTTTTGCAGATAATAAACCACTTGAAGCTTCCCCTGCCCCTGCCATATATCCTCATCCAGTGCAACCACAGGGGTGTCCAGCACCAGAACCATACGGTTTGAGTAAAGAGTTGGGAGATCCTCAACAACTCCCTCTACTTGTACATAGTGCCCCAGCAAAGGCTCCAGAGAACAGGGGAAAGGCACCTTATCTATACCCATCCAGGTAAAGCCGAGACAGAAAAAACATGATAATAACCAGATAAAGGAACCCCTTTTCCCTTGAAAAAAGAAAAAGGCGGCTGTGGCCAACAGTATGATGGCTGTGATAAATGCTGCCAGCACCCAACCGCTTCCTGCCCGGCTGATATATGCCGTAAGAATTCCCAATGCAAAAATAGCGGTAAGTAAAACAAGAGGGGGCATCTTTCAGCCCTCCTGCAAATATTTTACATATATATTCTCCCTTTCCCTGTTATTCCCTTCCCGATATTATCATGTTCCCATCAGTTTTATGTAAACCGCGTCACACTGACATCAGCTTATTGACGCTCTCCGAGGGTAACTGTTACCTTAGTTGAATTCTTATCACGCCATACAGTTATCTGTACCCTCTTATCAGGCCCTATCAGCCTTAATTGTTCAAGCAGTTCATCGCTGTCCTTAACCTCTTTTTCATCAATGGCCAAAATCACATCACCCTGCTGCAGCCCGGCACGGTCAGCTGGTCCTCCTGATAAAACATTGCGGATCAATACACCCTCAATGTCCGACAAACCAAGCTGATCAGCGATAGTTGGTGTGACATCCTGTATTTCCACACCAAGCCAGCCCCGTCTTACTTTCCCCTCATTGATCAGATCATTTAAAACACTGCGTACAGTATCACTGGGAATTGCAAATCCGATACCCTGGGCTTCTGCCACAGCTGTATTGATTCCGATCACATCACCCCGCAAATTGAGCAGCGGTCCCCCGCTGTTACCAGGGTTGATGGATGCATCGGTCTGCAGCAGGTTCCGGTAATTCCTGTCCTGAACAGATACCGGCCGTCCCTTTGCACTGATCACCCCAACGGTTACTGTATGGTCAAGTCCGTAAGGGTTGCCAATGGCAATAACCCAACTCCCTACGGCAATATCATTGGAGTTTCCCAACTTTAGTACAGGGAGATTATCCCCTGCATCGATCTTCAAAACAGCCAGGTCAAGGTCGTGGTCGTCTCCTATCACCTTAGCTGGCAGCGGTTTTTCTCTGCCAACAAGATTAACCTGGATTTCCTCAGCCCCGTCCACTACATGCTCATTGGTAAGGATATAGCCATCCTTGGAAATGATAAAACCTGAACCAATACCCTGCTGTACTTTTTGTTGGGGTGTGGGGGAAAACTGCCCAAAAAAATCTCGGAAAAATGGATCATTAAAAAAAGGGTTAGACTGCTGGTTCGTTGATACAAATGTTTCTATTTTAACCACTGCTGGTCCAGCTTGTTCAACAATACTGGCAATAGTGCCTGGCTCTACACCAGGAGGGATGCTGGTATCAATTTTAGGGGTAGGTTTCTGTGCACCCAGTATCTGATCAAGCCAATAATTGCTAGATGCAAAAATCGCACCTCCTACAAAGGCTATTCCCATCAGAAAAGCAAACAATGCCACAACTACCAAAGTCTTTCTTGGCTTTATGACTGCTCCCTCCCTTCTGTTTTGTTGTATCATCACCCTTTTCTGATTATGTCCACATAAATCTATTCAGTACTCTGCTACACAGGCTGATCCTGTGTTTCTTCTCCATTCTGTTCTGCTTGTTCAGCCTGTTTTGCAGTTGATTCCTCTGACACACTGTCATCTCTGTCTTTTTCTTCTGAGCTGCCAGAAGAAGTTTCTGTTCTGCTGGAATAAGCGGTTTTATTGGTAGCAGGGGTCTCCTCCCTGGTAACATCATCCCAGACACGCTGTAAACTGGATGATGCTTTGCGAAACTCTCTCATTGCTTTGCCCATTGATTTAGCTACTTCAGGAAGTTTACCAGGGCCGAAAACTATAAGCACAACAACTAGTATCAATATTAGTTCTCCAGCACCTATATTCAACATCATTCTCACCTCAGATCAATTATAACTTCTCAGATAAGCCCGAACAAGATCTATAGTTTTTGCATCAAAGATAAATCTGCAGCATACAGCCGAAACATTAATCCAAAAAAAGGTCCCAACCTTACGGCAGGGACCTGTTGTTCAAAATGATAATTTATATTATTTTATTCTTTTTTAGCCTTTTCTTTCTTCCCCTTGGCAACATGCACCTCTACTGGTTTTGTATAATAAGGTGTCCGCCATTTGTTTGAAGCAATTACGGCATCTTTATTGCACGCTTCAACACAAACAAAGCAGATTATGCAGCGTGCCGGATAAAAGACTAACTCGTTTTTCTCTTTATTGATCTCTATTGCTGCAGCCGGGCAGCGCCTGGCACAGTTGCCACAGAGAATACACTTATCATCATTAAACTCAATATGCCCACGCGCCCCTTCAAAAGGATCCCGCACCTGTACTGGATACATCCTGGTGGCAGGACCCCCGAACAGGTTGCGTATAACAGTCGGCAGCATTACTGGCATAGTGCTCCACCTCCTTTAAATTTCCGGGCTACCTTTCAGTACAACTGATGCAGGGGTCTATTGACAATACAATTATTGGTACATCAGCGAGTTCACTACCTGGCAGCATCACAAGTAGAGACGGAATATTGGCAAAGGTCGGTGTCCGCACACGCAGGCGCTCCAGGTTGCGGGTGCCGTTCCCTTTGGCATAGTAGAACACCTCGCCACGAGCCTGTTCACACCTGTAAACGGCTTCATTGGCTGGTGGGCTGCCTTTAGGTCGTACAAAAATTTCCCCTTCCGGCATCTTACTGAAAGCTTCCAACTGCAGGTCAATAGCCTGCAGTGCTTCTCTCGCCCGGACCAAGGCCCTGGCGTAGCAATCGCCATCAGTCTCTACAATCGGCTCAAATCCCAACTCACCATAGGCCTGCATCCCTAACATCCTGCAGTCCTCCTTAACACCGGAGGCCCTCAGGTGGGGGCCATTGTTGCCCAGCAGAATAGCCTGTTCTTTGGTGAGAACGCCCACACCCACGGTACGCGCCTTAACTGTGGGATCAGTTGCCAGAACATTGACCAAAGCCTCAACTTCTTTGCGTACCTCCTGCAGTGTTCTGATGCAGATCTTCTTCTGTTCATCATCGATATCACGGCGCACACCACCGACAACAGATACTGATTGGGTAACCCTGCTACCGCACGTCATTTCCAGCAGGTCAAGAACTTTTTCTCTGATCCGCCAGAACTGCATGAACATACTTTCAAATCCCAATGCATCTGCCAGCAATCCAAGCCAGAGCAGGTGGCTATGGGTCCGGCTCATCTCTGACCAAATGGTGCGCAAGTACTTGGCACGCGGCGGAACTTCCATAGGCCATAGCCTTTCTACAACCTCACAATAGCTAATCCCATGCATGCAGCTGCAGATCCCGCAGATGCGCTCACATAGGTGGATATTCTTGGGATATTCATTAATCTCGCATGCTTTTTCTATACCACGGTGACCGTAACCGAGAGCCGGCACAACATTGACCACTTTTTCATCTTCATAAGTGATCTTCAGCTGAATCGGTTCCGGAAGTACCGGGTGCTGTGGACCAAATGGTGCAACTGTACGCGGTGCCATTTACTCGCCCCCCTTCCCACCGGCGGCATTGTCTTTAACCATAGGTTTAACCGGGCTGTCTTTACCCAGGAGCATCAATCCGCCGAAATCTATAGCCATATCCTTCACCTTGAGACCATACTGCTCAAACATTTCATTTTCACTGAGCACAGCTGTGAGGTAAATCCCACTGATACTGGGCACCTCTTCATCCTTGCCGACAAACATGCGCAAAGCTACCATATCTACCCCAGGGCTGTAGTTAAAGTAATATGTAACCTCCAATTTATCACCCAGGTCGCTGCAGACAGTTGTCACAAAACGTGCCTTAGCATCAGCGAACTTCTGAACCTCTTGCAGCAGCGTATCTTTGCTGATTTCTTTCAGGTTCTCAATCATTTTGCCACCCCCACAGCTTTAGAAAGTTTTTGTAGGGCCAGCACAACACCGTCGATGATCGCCTCCGGGCGGGCTGCACAACCGGGTACATACACATCCACAGGTATTACCTTATCAACACCGCCCATGATGTTGTAACAATTGTGGAAGACCCCGCCTGTGCTGGCACAGGCACCAACAGCAATCACCATTTTCGGATCGGGAATTTGATTATACAGGTTTTTCAGCACTCTCGCGGTACGGTAATTAACCGGTCCTGTAACTACCATAACATCAGCGTGTTTCGGATTGCCCATATTGACCAACCCAAAACGCTCAACATCATAAAGGGGTGTTAAGCAGGCCAA
Organism: Clostridia bacterium DTU068; assembly: GCA_001513545.1. Taxonomy (GTDB): domain Bacteria; phylum Bacillota; class DSM-12270; order Thermacetogeniales; family Thermacetogeniaceae; genus DTU068. Next base: position 32,614 of record LFTQ01000046.1, read on the forward strand.
TACCTCAATATCACAACCGTTGCAGGAACTGTTGCAAAAGTGCAAAATCCATGGTGATTTAACTTGAGATGTTTGAATGATTCCCATTTATGCCACCCCCCTCATGAAATAGATATACAGAATATTCAGAACGCAGAGCACTAACGCTGCGGCCCAGCAGATTCTAACCATCAAACCGCCGGTCAAACGAGCGTTAATGTTGTCGATGAACAGTTCCAAAATAAATGCTGCCAGGGCAATCAAGATACCTACCCACAGCGGATTGCTCCAGAACAGAGCGATAAGACCAAGCACCAGTACCAGTTCATACCATTCAGTCAAAGTAACTAAGGCATAATAGGGACCGGAAATCTCAGTCATAATACCCTTAACTAACTCCTGATGGCCATGGTGCGAAGTTGCAATATCAAAGGGTGATTTCCGCATCTTGATGGTCAAGGCTATCACCACAGCGATAAAGACCGGCCAAAGTGACGCTAACAGCGGTGTGCTGTTTTCCAGAATACTGCTGATCATGAAACTGCCATTCTGGGCATAAACCGCAAGTGCAAACAGAAGAAGTATTGGTTCATAAGAGAGTATCTGCATCAGCTCACGGTTTGCACCAAAGTGGCTGTATGGCGACTTTGTGCTGAAACCGGCCAGGACAAAACTGATCCCTGCAAAACCAAGCAGGAATACCAGAAGAAGCAAGTCCTGCTGCAGCACAAGAAACACCAGGCAAGTTATCATAAAGACCAGGTAAGCGATCAGCCATATAAACTGGGTTCTACTGGTAGCAATCTTGGACTTGCCTAGTAATTTAAAGAAATCATAAAATGGCTGTAAAAGCGGAGGGCCATAACGCCCTTGCAGTCTGGCAGTTAACTTTCTATCGATACCGGCCAGCAAGCCTCCGATAAATGGTGCCACAACAACCGCAATAATCGCTATCCACACCTGGTTCATAAGATCACCCCCACTACGATACCGAACATTAAGGTTAACAGGGCGATGGCAACAACATAAACCCAGGTATTCAATGCCTCTTCACTGGCGGCACCCTTAAAGTAATAACCACCAATTTCCAGTTTGGATACATTATCAGCTTCAGCATACCATTCGTCAGTATCAACATCTCCTGCTTGCTCTCCGCACAGGTAAACAGGCTTGAGTTCCTGCGGTTTCAATTTGACAAAGAGCAGAGGCAGAACAATTGCTATTGCAAAAACAATGAACAACGGCAATACCGGATAGGAACCGAGCAGTTCAACTCCCCTTTCCAGAGAAAGAGCAGTGGCCGCATCCGGTAAAATGATCTGCCATCCTTCTGTAAAAGCATGCTGAACAGCTATAACATTATTCACTGCACCTCTGATGAAACTGTCATATAGTGGGGCAATGCCAATACCGACCACAAAAATCCCCACAAACAGTGACCACAAAGGCACACTATAGCTGAGAGACAGAGACTCTATCTTTTTACCCAGTTTAGGTGTCACCTGTAAGAGGCGGCCAAGCCATTTTGCCCAGAAGACCATAGTAGCTGCACTGGCCAGGACAAAGAGAATCGCTGCCAGCGGAACTGCATAAACAGCCTCCAATGCCATCCACTTACCGAGGAGCATACCAAAGGGCGGCAGGAACATAGAAAGCATTCCTGTGATTGTAATAAATGTGGTAAGGGGTGCTTTCTCTGCGAGACCCTCCATATCCTCGATCTCCCGGCTCCAAATCTGGTGCTCGATGGTACCAGCACACATAAAGAGGAGACCCTTGGAGATAGCATGGAAGATAATTAACAGCATAGCTGCAGCTATGGCAAGCTCTGTTCTAAGGCCGGCACATGCAATGATCAAACCCAGGTTGGCGATGGTAGAGTAAGCCAGCACCCGTTTCCCTGTGGTCTGGCTGATAGCCAGGACTGATGCAGCAAAGAAGGTAAATGCTCCACAGACAGCCACAATCATTCCCAGAACAGGGTTAAATGCAGGAGCAAGCCTGATCACAAGATAAACCCCTGCCTTCACCATGGTACTGGAGTGGAGCAGAGCTGAAACAGGTGTCGGTGCCACCATCGCTCCCAGCAGCCAGTTCTGGAATGGCATTTGAGCGGCTTTGATCATACCGGTAAAGCACATTAAAGCCACAGGCAGCAGTAAAAATACCTCTGTACCACCGCTGGCAATAATGTTGCTCAAGGACAGATATTCAATATTACCACCATTGGTATTGTAGAGATAAATCATTGCTGCCACCATTGCGGTACCGCCGATGGAGTTCATCCACAAAGCCCGGGCACCGTTGTTGATCGCCTCTTTGGTGAGATCATGTGCAATCAACTGGAAGCAGCACAATGTGGTGACTTCCCAGAAGAAGTAAAGCCACATTAAATTGTCGGCCAAAACAAGGCCGTTCATTGCTCCGAGGAACAGCACCAACCAGAAAAGGAACCGGGACTGCCTGGATTTTTCCAGAGGCTTGTGTTCCTCATGATCATACATATAGCGAATAGCATAGACACAGATCAGTGAACCGATAATCGAAATAACAAGAACCATTAAAACAGCAAGATTGTCGATCAGAAAAGCAGGCTTAATCTCTTCGAGAGCATGACTGGCACCAAGGCCAAACTCCCACCATGCCAGCGGGATAATCTGAGTCAGGGCAAAGATAAGAACAAGCCAATTTTTCAATGACAAACCTGCGTAAATATAAAATAACAATATTGCATAGTCAAGAACTGTGATTATCGTGCCCCAAATGGGATTATCCGGCGTAAAATTGACTGGTTCGCCCAGCTTCAGGAAGTAAATGGAGTTGACAATCAGAGCTACTGCTGTAACTATTACAATCAGTCCGCGTAATTGATACTGACGGATAAGAAAAACCAGGACTGCAGCTACAACAGGCAGCAGTATAGCAACTGCCAACATCCCTTGGATATCCATTTAATTTCCCCCCTTAGTACATAAAATTTGGCAGTGTGTTCTTGATATCTGTTACACTACCATCAATCACCTCCCAAAAATAATACCCAGTTGACAGGCTCCCATCATCTGCCAACCGCGGCCCCCGATATCACCTCCTTAATTCCCCGTTGTACGTTGTTGCAGAACAACGCCACTCTCCCTAAAAACACACAGACATCAATAGATACTTATTCTTGATTTTTTGTAAAATTCCTGCCTGTCCCAAAAAATAATTGGCAGCTCGCTGCCTGCTGTTGTCACCTTCGGGCTGTATTATCATATCGTGACCAGAGCTTTGAGCTGTTCATATCTTCTTTCACCGATTCCTGATACTTTTTGGAGATCGGCAATCGTACGAAAGGGGCCATATTCTGTTCGATAATCGATTATCCGCTGAGCAATAGCAGGGCCAATACCCGGAAGGGTATCCAGTTCAGCAGCTGTTGCTGTATTGATATTGATCTTCTGCCCTGCTGACCCTTGTTCTGTAAGAACAGCACCGCTCATAGCTTGTTCGGGTGTTTCCCCCTCCCTGGGAACATATATCTTCTCACCATCAGCTAATTTTCGAGCGAGATTGAGGGTGTTTAAGTCCGCCTCTGCCAGAGGTTCAGCCAAGCGAAGGGCATCCTCTACCCGCGATCCCAGGGAAAGGTAATAAACACCTGGTTTTTTCACCGCACCGGCTATATGTACCCCTAATTCTTTTATCTCTCTAGAATCAATATCTTCAACATTATTTTCAATAATAACCTCTTCTTCCGAACCTGAGGCCAGCCACATGGCATACTTATAGCCGCCTGTAAAAATCAAAGCTGCAGCAATAAGAAAAATAAAGATCTGTACTTTGCGATCGATCTCTAACATAAGCATATTACCTGCTTTCCTCAAACAGTCTGGACATCTCCTCCAAAGCTCTTCTGTCCCCCTTTTCCCACCTCTGCAGCAGATCTTTTAATCAGGTTTATTTATCTTCCCCCTGCAGCTGTGATTGCCTAATCTTCCATGACAGTACATCACCCGGTAGCAGAGCACAAACAAAAAATACCATATATACCTTTCGCTACTATTTACTGGTTTTCCTGCTGTCCTAGTTAAATTTTACAAGCATATGGAATTTTCCAGAAAATAAGCAAGCAGTGCTCCTTCTGCCTGCTTTAAGAATAATTGAGCACTGCAAGACTTGTTACGCCTACCCACAGAGGTTTTCAGGGGGTTTTTATTGATCTGGACATTTTCACTTAACAACTAAATTGACCAGTTTATTAGGAACACAGATCACCTTGACCAGCTCTTTACCCTGAATCAGATTAGCAACCTTGGGTTGGGAAAGCACCGCTTCCTCCATTTTTTTATTGTCCAGCCCTACCGGGACCTGTATGTGATCCCGCACACGTCCATTGATCTGAACAACAATTGTGATCTCCTCTTCCTTTAATGCTTCCCTGTCCACCTGAGGCCAGGGCTGCTCATGCACACTGCCCTTATTCCCCAATACCTCCCATAGTTCTTCAGCAAAATGAGGGGTAAAAGGAGCAAGAAGAAGAGCTAGGGTGGTGAGCCCCTCACTGAGCACCCCTTTGTGCCATTGTTCTTGATCCATCCCTTCAATATAGTGATAAAAGGCATTGGTCAGTTCCATGATGGCACTTACCGCTGTATTGAAGTTAAACCTGGTCTTGATGTCATCTTCTACCCGCTGAATGGTTCTGTGGATAACCCGCCGTAGATCCTTTTCAGCAGAGGACAGAGATGAAACCTGCCACTCCACCTTTTCTTTGACTTTAGGTGCTACACGCTGCACCAATCGCCATACCCGGTTGATAAAGCGATAAGCACCCTCCACTCCCTGGTCGCTCCAGTCCAGATCCCGCTCCGGAGGAGCAGCAAAGAGAATAAAGAGCCGAGCGGTATCTGCACCGTAGTTTTCAATGATCTCCTCAGGACTGACAACATTCCCTTTGGATTTCGACATTTTGAAACCATCTTTTAATACCATTCCCTGGGTGAGCAGGTTGGTAAATGGCTCATCAACGGTAACCAGATTTTGATCATAAAGCACCTTGGTAATAAAGCGGGAATACATCAGGTGCAATATGGCATGCTCCACCCCACCGATATACTGGTCAACAGGCATCCAATAAGCAACTTTTTCCGGGTCAAAGGGCTGTTCATCCCGGGGGCTGCAATAACGCAAGAAATACCATGAGGAGCAAACAAAGGTATCTATTGTGTCTGTTTCCCGGCGTGCCGGTGCTCCGCACTGGGGACAGGTTGTATTTATGAAATGATCTGCTTTACGCAGTGGTGATTCTCCAGTGGGCTCAAAAGCCACATCCTCCGGGAGCAGCACCGGAAGGTCCTTTTCAGGTACAGGCACAATTCCGCAGTGGTCACAGTAGATAATAGGGATCGGTGCTCCCCAGTAGCGCTGTCTGGAGATGAGCCAGTCCCTGAGGCGGTAATTGACCTTCTCTTCTCCCAACCCCTTCTCTTTCATATGTTCAATGATTCTTAGGCGAGCCACCTCACTGTCCATGCCGTCAAACTCCCCGGAATTGACCATAATACCGGGTTCCGGATAAGCCTCATCGATGGTGGCAGCATCCAGGTCCTTGCCTAGGGGCTGGATAACCACTTTTACCGGTAGCTGATATTTGCGAGCAAACTCCAGATCCCTCTGGTCATGGGCAGGCACACCCATTACCGCTCCTGTACCGTATTCCATTAAGACATAGTTGGCTACCCAGATGGGGATCTTTTCTTTACTTAAAGGATTAACAGCATAGGCTCCGGTGAAAATGCCCTCCTTTTCTCCTTCAGCAGAGGTCCGCTCCATTTCACTCTGTTTTTTTACTCTTGCCACAAACTCCCGTACCTTAGCTGCCTCTGCTTTATCCTTAATCAACTCCTCAACCAGAGGATGCTCAGGGGCTAAAACCATATAGGTGACACCAAAAATAGTATCAGGCCTTGTGGTAAAAACCCTGATCTCTTTGCCATTCTCTGCTGTGAACCTGACCTCTGCGCCAACACTTCTGCCGATCCAGTTGGTCTGCATCAGCTTAACCTTTTCCGGCCATCCCGGTATTTTTTCCAGATCTTCCAACAGACGGTCCGCATAAGCAGTGATCCGGAAGAACCACTGCTCCAGATCCTTTTTTTCTACCTCAGTGTCACACCGCTCACAGCAGCCGGCAACAACCTGCTCATTGGCAAGTACTGTAGCGCAGGAAGGGCACCAGTTCACCGCCTGTTTCTTCTTATAGGCTAATTTATTATGATAAAGCTGAAGGAAAAGCCATTGGGTAAAACGGTAGTAATCAGGATGGCAGGTAGCCACTTCCCTGGACCAATCATAGCTCAGACCCAATGACTTCAATTGACTGCGCATACTGTTGATATTGTCCCATGTCCACCTGGCGGGGTGTATGCGGTTCTTAATAGCAGCGTTTTCCGCCGGCAGTCCAAAGGCATCCCAACCCATAGGATGTAAAACATTTAAGCCCTGCATCTTAAAAAAACGTGCTAAAACATCCCCTATAGCATAGTTGCGGACATGGCCCATATGCAGCTTTCCTGAGGGGTAAGGAAACATCACCAGACAGTAATATTTCTGTTTTTCAGGATCCTCAGCAACCTGAAAAGCACCGCTTTCTTCCCAGCGCTGCTGCCACTTCTTCTCCACAACCCGAAAATTATATCTCGTATCCAAACCACTCACCATCCGTCTATGTTTTAAGATTCAGTTTGTTTTATTTCGATAGCTTATCTTACCCCGGCAGCTGAAACCGTTTTCCAATTACTAAAAACTCCCGCCCCTGTTAGTTCAGGGACGGGAGTTGTTCCCGTGGTACCACCCAGATTGGTAAATATATTGGTGGAGCTGGCGGGAATCGAACCCGCGGCCTCTTCCATGCCAAGGAAGCGCGCTCCCGCTGCGCCACAGCCCCATTATCTACCCACTTTAATTGCATATAACGCTTGCATTGCGTTACCGGCTAATAGGTTTCACCGGTACTGCTCCCGGGCGAGTTCAACCCCCGGCTCGGCCGCCGGCTCGCACCCCGTACAACCGGCTCTCTGAAGACCTGCCGGAGTGGGTTTACTACTCCCGTTCCTCGCATTTGCCGAACCTTATTATATGAAATATTCCGGTGTATGTCAACACCGGATTTTCATTAATGTTGTTAAGCATCAGATAGAAACTGCTCTGTGATCCACAGATCTTAAACCGATGCCGAAAAAAAACAGATAGGACTAGTTAAAACCCTACCTGCCGCTTGGTATTATGTACTTTTTTTACTTTTTTCTCAGGACAGTAATGACAGCACCGATAAGCAGCATTGCTGCACCTGCAAAATAGTAGCAGACAGCATTGCCACCGGTTTTAGGCAGATCAACTATCCCTGCTACAACATCTTCTGATCCACTACCGTTTTCTCCCTCTTCTTCACTGACGATACTATCTGCAACCTCTGCGGCCTCCGCCGTCAGTATCAGATCAAAACAATAGGAATGATTTTGCTCAGCTGCCTGCAGTACATGAAATTCAAGTGCACCTACCATAACTTCACCGGGATATTGGATGTCCCCGCCACTTCCAGTCCAGCGAATTTCCAGTACAGCATCATCAGGGGTGCTGGTCCCCTGTGATAGTTCTCCATTTCTATGCAGATAACAGATCAATCCTTCTAATATTTCTGCTGTTTTGCCTTGCCAGTTAATCACTGCTTTTTTCTTTTTTACCGCGATCTCTCCAAAATTCTTTATATCGATATTTATCTTGTTGTAATATGAAGGGTAAGCATTCCCAACATCAATCTTTAAACTGTCATGAACACCATCATTATTGGCATCTTTTACTGACACACCGGTTGAACCAACATCCTTGCCCTCAGCTATCAAGCGGGGATTTTTCAATCCTGGATCACAGGTTTGGTCTGCACCGTGATCACTTTGAGACACAGTTTCCTCCAAGATACCCCAACCGAACTTACTGGTCTGGACAGGGGTATCCATTATTGATTCTGAACTGGCAAAGGCATGATCCATCACAAAAAATGCCAGCATAAGGGTTAAAATAAAAAACGCCATTTTTTTCATGTTACACACTCCTTGCTAACCAGGAGTACCTTTTTTGTGAAAAAATGCAGCTAAGTCTAGAAGTGTATGGAATACTAAATAATGGAATAACAGTCGTCAACTTTCAGAAAACTCTACTTGACTGCACCTTGGAGAAGAAATTACCTCATCGGGCAGCTGAGGAGCCTGGAGCATGTGCTGGTAAACCGTCAAGCCATCGATAACATAGCAGGCAGGAACATCATGATCAAGGCCGATCTCCTGGTAAATAATAGGTTTACACGCTTCATCAGCCACTTTTATCAAATCTTCTATTGAAGGAAGGGAAATAGGGATTAGCTGATCAGGCATTATAAAATCCTTCCCTAACCTTACCATACGCTCACCATTCTGTTTCCACAGCTTATCTATCGCACAGTCGATCTCACTTACCGGCACAGGCTTTTTTGATTCGGTCCGCAGGACAAAGAGAATAGAGAGCAGCATTAAAACCCCCGCTAGTAAAGCCGCAATGACTTTCTTCCCTCTCAGCCCAGGATTGGGAACTAGCACAGAGTCTTTCAGAGCCCCATCCTCCTGCGGCGCAATTGTTCCGTCTATCTTAAACTCACTCATACCTAAAGGGATGACCATAGATGGTGTCAGCTCATCTCTGACCTGGCCATCAGCTGTTTCAGCAGCCACATTGATCCTTGCCTCAATAGTAACTTGTGGATTGTTAGCATACACTCCCAGTTCCCGGTTGACAGTGTTCACAAACTCCTCAAAATTTTCTAGATTAAAGGAAAAAGGCCTAGAAAAAGAAATCTCTTTCCCTTCCCCTTCAACTACCGTTTTAGGAACAAGAGGAAATTCCTTAGCCCACACTTCAGGTTCTTCGACTACCGCCACAACCATATAAGATGCAGTCAATTTAGCTGGTTGGTCAGCAGTATAGCTGTAAGAACAATGAGCATCAAATGCTTCAACAAGATTTGAATAATATGATTCACCTGGTCCCAAGGTTTTTTCATTGAACACACTGTTAGGCTTGATTTGAACTTGATAATCGAGCTTCCCTTGATGCTGGTAGCTGTATACCGGAACCTCCTTAGATACAGTGGACGGTTCACTGTATACCCTATATAAATTATAAAAAGAACCGGCTAACAACAGACACAAGACTGCCAAAATAATGATTCTAGTATTTTTGTGTATCTCTATTTTGCACTGGCGCATTTGGCACCCCTTTCCTCTCAAATGAACATATTCCTTACAGCTATCGATATCCATCCCACTTTAGGAGCGACAAACACTACCGCTCCATTAACCTGCTCTGGTACAATCGGCTGATCATCCTGTTCATTGTTATCCCCTTTAGTTATGATCGTCTTGTCTCTATTTATCTTTTTAATCCGGTGGACAACAGGAACAGGTGAATCCTTAATTCGGTAAGAAATAATATCCCCCTCTTTTAAAAGAGCCGGCTCTTTTTTAGCCACAATAACAATATCACCGGCATCAAAAGCAGGACGCATACTACCACTGTAAATAACGATTGGACGCACTGGAAAAACACCTATAGAGAACCAGATGATCCCCACCAGCACCGCCCCGAAGACTGCTGTGCTGACATATCCCGTTTCCTGCTTTTTGGGTCTTCTGCGGGGGATACGCTGATCAGCATAAAATTCTTGGATAACCGCCAACCCCACTAAAGGGACCACTGTGCCGACAAGAGCCTTCATCGCCCAGTTAAGGTCGGGAAGGATGGGAGAAAACCATTCAAATGCCTCCAATATACCGCTGTAAGCCAGAGCAGGCACAGGCCCACCCCACATTGCCAGGAAAGAGGCCAGCAGCTGTTTCAGCGAAATGGGAAGAAATGTGGAGCCGAAAAACTGTGTCCAGGCTTCCAGAGTGCTTCCCCAGGATGGGAATTTACTTATTGGGATGGTAAGTAATGTATAAAACAATGCCAACAGAATAGGAACCGCGACATAAGGTTTACGCAGCAGTCTGTTAATCAACCACGCCCTGCTCAGTTCCATCCCGATCAGTATGCTCATCACATAGAAGATATTGATCAGAATACCGCCGATTGTAAAAGAATATGGGCTCCTGCCGAAACCATCAAAAAAACCGGCCAGCACCATCAAATATATCTGAAAGAGAGCAATGCCACAGGCAATCTTAATCAGAGCCGGCTGCAGCCGCTGTTTCCCACAGCTCTTTTGTCGAGGGAGGCGAATGACATAGAGCGCTATGACTATCCAGGCCAGAGGGTTAGCTATATAAGCTGCAGCTGCTCCTGTTAAAAAACGGGGCACAATATACCTAACCAAGAGCGGGAGCAAAAGAACCGCCCCTAAAACAAGCCACCAGTCAACTGGGATAGTGATTCTCTTGTTCATTCCACTCATGAAAACTCCCCCAACCTACCTACACTCCAATCCTATCTATTACCAATAAGGATGGTTGCGGGGAGCTTGATGAGCACCCCGCAACCTTTTCCATAGATTTTATAGATTTCTAAACTTGTTCTTCGTACCTATTCCACTGGACAAAATCGAATTTGATTATACCTTTTAATGTAGCATTTTCAGGGCAAATGGAATCACCGCAGCCATTTTGCTCAATTCCTGCATTCACCTTAACCCAAACCTTTCCATCCTTATGAATCTGGATGCCCTTAAGCGCTTGGCAAAGTCCATCCCAACTCTTATCACCGGGTTTAATTGTCCTGTATTCTTTTGGTAAGCCATGGGATTTAGGATTATCGACGTAAATTTTCCAATCAATCACCTTAATAAAGTTGCTTAACCCATCGTTATCTTCATTAATGTCAAATGTTACATTCTGAATCTTAGCTGGCACAGAACCATTGCCCTGTATGAAGAAGGTAAACTGTGGATTGTACCATGGATAAGCATTTTCTATTGCTAAATACAACTCCTTGTCATTACCCTTAGAGTATGGACAAAATGTAATATGTGCAACTTTCTTACCTTCGTCATTATTTCACTTGCCCCACTGAGGGTCGCGACCATCGTCACATTGTACGTATCCATCGATACCGTAATAAAATCCATAGCCATCGTCATTGGTGTCGAACGCGTGAATAGAAACATCCAAGTCGCCTGTTTTTACAGTGCCATGAACTTTCAATTCATCTGTCCACTTAGCAAAACCAAAACCCATCAAAGAAAGAGCCAAAACTGCCACCAGGCAAAATATCAGTGCCTTTTTGGATTTCATCACTCAACCTCCTTACAATAATTGAAATAAACCATTAAAGCACCAATGAAAACTTTTAACTCAGCTGGCCCATCACCCCCCTACAGGTATTGTCGTAATTTTGGTGTGATTTGTACGTATTAGTAAAAACAACCATACCTCATGCTCAAAGATTATCATGCCTCACCCATCACCTTCTATTGACCAGATGGAGTAAAAACAAGGTGAAAATATTAAACCGCAGCAGCAAAAGGATTAATTTGGGATGAACTATATGGGGTAGAGATACAAATAAAAAACCGGGGAAATGGAAACTCCCGGCATAAAATCTGTTTTTAGATTCAGTTTTTGCACGATCAGATGATCTACCCGGTCACAGCTTTTGTTCCTGCAGTATTAATACCACTCTGAAGGGCCAGTATCTGTGCCTCATTGCGCTTGTTAACCCCCAATTTGCGGAAAATGCTGCGCAGGTGAGATTTGACAGTAGACTCGGAAATATAGAGGGCAGAGGCAATCTCTGAGTTGGTTTGTCCTTTTCTAAGCAGTGTGAATACCTCTTGTTCTCTTTTCGTCAGGGAACCTAAAAGGGAGTAATTATCTTGAGAATTGATCTTGTTGTGGTATTCAGGTCCAAACCGTGGGAGACATAGCACTCCTGCATCCAGTATCAACTCAACTGCACGAACTATCTGTTTTGGTAGCAACCGCAAAGGCAGACAGCCATGAAGACCCAAATGGATTAATTCTATCATATTATACTCCCCTGGATCCCGTAATACGATCACCAGGCGAGTTAAGGGACTCTTGGCTTTAGTCTCTGATATCACTGGTATTGGATCACCATTGACTTTCCAAAGGATAACATCAGGGTAGAGAGAAACACCGGTCTCAATAAGTTCAGGAGTAGAAAATGTCCCTAACACATGGAAAGAATTACTTATCTTAAAGGCTGCTGTAAGGCACTCACACCACTCCACTGAATTACCTACGATCACAATGCGGTATTTCATTTCAACCCTCCTTTAGAGTAGTTCTGTTCTATGTCAACGAACTAATATCATCCGAATTAACCAATGATTAATCAATTATGACTAGATATTTTGCTGAAGCATTAATTCTCCAGTACTATATAAACATCCTTCCCATTTATTGTTATATTTTATAATATATGATGATAATTAATTAACAGTTTTCGACCGATAGGAGCAAAAACCATCAATGTTGTTCGCTCTTTCAGTTACATCCTTATTGGATAAAAACCTCAAATCAGCTCTCAGAAAGTGATGGAAAAGTAGGTAAGGCGAGAAAATAAAATGTCACAATTGCGGTTCAATTGACGATACAGCTAGGAGGGACATGAAAGAAACTTTCATTAGTCAGGGTATAAACCCCATCATCTTCCTGTTCAACAATATCAAGGAAATGTACAATAAGGCGTGGATCGAACTGCACACCAGCACATCTGATCAGCTCAGTCACAGCTTCATCATGTGTTTTTGCCCTGCTGTAGGGTCTATCAGAAATCATGGCATCATAGGCATCCGCAATAGCAATAATACGGGCACCCAGAGGGATCTCCTCCCTAGCTAATCCTGATGGATAGCCTGTCCCATTATAAAACTCATGGTGGTGCAGTATAATCGATGATATTTTCTCTGAAGCAATCAGTGTTTCCAGGATTTTTGTTCCTATTTCCGGGTGTTTACGCACTTTAGCAAATTCTTCTCGGGTAAGAGCCCCCGGTTTTTTCAAAATATCTTCGGGAATCCCTATCTTCCCCAGGTCATGGAGCAAAGCAGCACAGTATAAATCAACCAAATCCTCTTGAGACATATCCAGCCTTTTACCCAGAGCAACAGCATAATTGGCGACTCGTTCCAGGTGCTGCAGGGATGTGTCATCCCTCGCCTGCATCACAGCTGTAAGGGCATTTAATGCGGCAAAATATATCCGGTTGGCTTCATCCTTTGCATTGATCAGAATATCTTTCAGTTCGGAATTAACCCTACATAAACTGAGGTATCTTCCCTTATAGCTGATGAAAAGATAAAACATCCACAAAAAAGCTATCAGTACCAATACAGCTCCCCCGGCCAAAATGAAATAACGGAATATATCAGCGGTTGGGAGAACTAATTGTACAGCCTGCAGATAAATTTTTACGGTCAAGTAGACTAATACTGCGATCACTGCACTTGCAAACATAATAAAGAGAATGGTTGCTTTGTTATTCATCAGCTTGAGAATAGCGTCTCGCAAAAAACTCACGCCTTATCTGTGCAGTATATATACTCACAGTAAAATAAAATTCGACGAAATATTTTACAATTCCTGCAGAAAAATAACTTTATCTAAGAATTTTGCATAATTATACTGGCATCACCCCATAAATGTTCAATATCATAAAACCTGCGTGCTTCTTCACTAAAGATATGGACCACAACACTGCCGTAATCCAACAATATCCATCCGGACTGTGGAGTTCCCTGTCTCCGGAAATAATCCTCACCTGATTTACCTAATTCTTCTTGTATATCCCTGGCGATCGCTTCCAGATGTGTGGTACTGCGGCCGCTACAGATCACAAAATAATCTGCTACAGGAAAAATACCTCTTAGATCAAGCACTACGACATTGTGCGCCTTTTTCTCAGCTGCAGCTTGTGCAGCTTTGATGGCCCTTTCCCGGCCTGAATCCAATCTTTAATTTCCTCCTTTCATTTGCTAACAACATAATAATTCCAAGCATCTATGGTTCGCGGATGAATCAGTTTATACCTCTGCAAACAGTAACCAATAGTGGAGGCAAAACACTCCAAAAGAGCTCTATCAAGGTCATTCCTGGCAATTTCCCGCAGGCGCTCAACAGAGGGGAAATCTCTCCCAGGAGCTATCAGATCAGCAATATAGATCACCTGTGCCAACCTTCCCATAGCAGGACTCCCCAAAGTATGCAGAGCAACAGCCTCCAGCAGGTGAGGGTTATCAATACCCAATTCTTCCTTAATCAGCTGTGCCCCTAAAGGCCCATGCAAGAGCAGGGGAACTTTTTCCTCAACAGAACAGGTAACCAATCCTCTGGCTCGCGCCATACTCAGCAGTTGATCAGCAGAAATATCCCGGGCATAGTCATGAAGCAGGCCCGCCAATTCAGCATCTCTTTGTTCAAGCCCGTGTATGGCAGCTAATTCTGCTGCACAATCACGCACAGCTAAAACATGCTCCATTCTATCTTTTGATAATCTTTCCCTAATTGCTTTTTCGTACTCCTGCATTCTATCCCTCTTCATATGGATAAAAGAGCTGTTTGTTTATAGTAAATAGAGCTTCTGCTGAATGATATATTGTTCAACTGATTCAGGAACCAGATATTTTATCGACCTACCCTCCCTGATACGCTTTCTGATATCAGAGGATGAAATATCCAGTTGAGGCATCTCCAGAGGTATAACAACCGAACTGTAATATTTCCCAAAAATCTCACCGACAATGTGTAAGTCTAAACCGGGACGGGCAGCCACAATAAACCTGCAGAGTGATAAAAGCTCTTCCGGCTCTTTCCACCCAAATACATCCAGTATTGTATCAACCCCGGTTATAAAAAAAAGTTCAGCAGCATCACCATAGATCTGGCGCAGCTGACGCATGGTATCTACTGTATAGGTAATCCCTCCCCGCTCATACTCCAGACGGCTGGCCTCAAAAAAAGGGTTCCCAAGGATGGCAAGCATAACCATCAGATACCTATGCCAAAAGTCTGTTAATATACCATGCTTATGAGGTGGGATAGAGGTCGGCATAAAGATAACCTTATCCAGGAAGAATTTTTCCCTTGCAGCTTCAGCAACCATCAGATGACCATAATGAATAGGATCAAAAGTGCCGCCCAGTATCCCCAATCGCTGCTCCTTCATAAGTTTGTTCCTGCCCCTTCAAATATATTAAAAATATTTAAGACCTGATCTGCCCATCGCCCAGGATAACAAACTTGGTAGAGGTCAATTCCTCCAAACCCATAGGTCCCCGGGCGTGGAGTTTTTGGGTACTGATCCCTATCTCTGCTCCAAAACCAAATTGGTGTCCATCAGTAAAACGGGTGGAGGCATTAACAAATACAGCAGCTGCATCAACCTTTTGCACAAATAACATGGCTTTCTGATAATTGCCGGTAATAATCGCCTCAGAGTGTTTTGTGCCGTAGGTATGAATATGATCAATAGCTTCATCCAGATCCCGGACCACCTTCACTGCAAGGACAAGATCCAGGTATTCTGTACCCCAATCCTCTTCTGAAGCGGGAAGGCAATCAGGTACAATTTCCCGAGTTTTTTCACAGCCCCGCAGCTCCACTCCTTTTTCCCGAAGAGCGGCTATTGCTGCAGGCAAAAATGCCTTTGCACATTTTTCATTTACTAAAAGGGTTTCCATAGCATTGCAAACACCGGGTCTTTGTGTTTTAGCATTGACCACAATTCTATTGGCCATTTCCAGGTCTGCCTCATCATCAACATAAGTATGGCAGTTGCCCACACCAGTTTTCAATACCGGTACTGTGGCATTTGTTGTCACCGCATTGATCAAACCGGCCCCACCCCGGGGGATCAGAACATCGATGTAATCATTCATGGTCATCATCATATTCGCAGCCTCCCTGTCGGTTATGGGCACCAATTGAATCGCCCCCTCAGGAATTCCCGCACTCACCGCTGCTGCACTGATCACCTGGGTTAAAACAAGGTTTGACTGAAGTGCCTCAGAACCGCCCCGCAGAATAACAGCATTACCGGCTTTGAGACAGAGTCCGGCAGCATCTACAGTTACATTAGGGCGGGCCTCATAGATAATACCGATCACACCAAGGGGTACTCTTAACCTGCCGACACGCAACCCATTGGGGCGTGTCCACATCTTGATAACCTCACCAACCGGGTCTGCAAGGCCCACCAGATCCCGCAGCCCATCAGCCATTTCCTTGATCCGTTCCGCTGTCAGCAACAAACGATCCAGCAGAGCCCCACTCAACCCCTTAGCCCTCCCAGCATCCATATCCTGCTGATTGGCATCCAGGATCAATTCCATTCTTTCTTCCAGTGCTCTGGCCATGGACAACAAGGCGTGATTCTTGACCTCAGTGGAAGTCCCTGCAAGTATATAAGACGCCTTTTTCGCCCTTTCCCCAAGTTCTATCATCTGACTTTCCAACGACATAATATTTGCCTCCTCTCTACTAGCTTATCCGCCATTTATAACAAGTGTGAGATTGTCACGGTGAACAATTTCATCATAATCATGATAGCCCAGAATCTCTTTGATCTCCCTGGTGTTATGCCCCTTAATCAACTGCATTGCAGCACTGTGGTAATTGCTGATACCTCTGGCAATTTCCCTTCCGGAAGGATCAACAATACTGATCACATTCCCTGTACTAAAAGTGCCTTCAACACTGACCACACCACTGGGCAGCAGGCTCTTACCCTTTTTTAACAGAGCCGCTGCTGCCCCTTCATCCACAACCACCCTTCCCTGAACCGGGGAGCCAAAGGCAATCCACAGCTTACGTGCCTGCATGCGATCTTCCTGGGGCACAAAAAGGGTACCCACTGATTCGCCCTGCAATACTGCTGATAGTGTTCCCTTTTTCATGCCACTGGCGATCACAAGGGGTATCCCTGCCTGCATAGCGATCTTTGCTGCCTGAATCTTAGTCTCCATCCCACCTGTAGCCAAATCTGACCCGCACCCACCGGCACTGATCTCGATCTCCGGTGTGATTTCAGCTATTTCCCGGATCAGCTGCGCATCTTCATGCCGGTGAGGGTCTACTGTGTAATAACCATCAAGGTCTGTAAGTAAAACCAAAAGGTCCGCATCCACCAGGCAAGCTACCAGAGCAGCCAGGGTATCATTATCCCCAAAGCGGATCTCTTCCACTGCTACAGTATCATTTTCATTAACGATGGGGACCACCCTGAACCTCATCAAGGCCTGCAGGGTGTGACGTGCATTCAAATAGCGTTCCCTGTGATTGATATCTTCCCTGGTAAGCAGCACCTGGGCTACGGTTATCCCTCGCGGTGAGAAAAAGGATTCATAGTGCTGCATCAGAATTCCCTGACCAACAGCTGCTGCTGCCTGCTTTTCGGGAATGGTTCTGGGTCTGCGTGCCAACCCCAATCTCCCCACTCCAGCGCCAATCGCTCCGGAACTGACCACAATTACATCCAGTCCTTCATCCCAGAGAGCCGCCAGGTCCTCCACCAGGCTTTCCATGCGCTGGAGGTTAAACTGCCCCTTGTTCCCGCAGAGGATCTTTGTTCCGACTTTAACCACTATACGGCGTGCCTGTTTTATCTTTGCGCGTTGAAAAACGGCCATCTTTAAGCCTCCACTCTCCCATTTTTATGGCAGCGTGATTTCTGGTTCTTCTCCCTGACGATAAAAGACTGCATTGCGGCCGATCACCTGTACAAGCTCTGCTCCAGTGCGCTCACTTAACAGAGCCGCTGTTTCACCAGCACTTAAAGGAGCCTGAGGCAACACACGTATTTTCACCAGTTCCCTTGCGGTCAGAGCATCATCTAACTGACACACCAGGTTTTCACTGATCCCCGACTTTCCCACCTGTAAAATAGGATCCATCCGATTAGCAAGGGACCGTAAGTATCTTTTCTGCTTTCCTGTCAGCAATTCCTGCACCCTCACCTTCTACCCTGAAAATAGATCACTGAATATTCACACTTATTTACTTATTATTCATGCCATTCAAACTCAAAATCACCGATCCTGACTGTATCACCTGCTTGAATCCCCTGGCCTAGCAGGGCCTCCTCCACACCGATTAAGCGCAGCATATGCTGAAAATACCTGAGAGCATCAGGGATTTCCAAATCCAATCGATTAACCAATCGCTCAATCCCTTTCCCCTGGATCGCGAAAATGCCGTCCTTCTTAATTATAGAAAAGTTTTTATCATCTTCATCATCAACAGTGACCACCCTGACTTCCTCTTCTACTCCCTCATCCTCATCCACATCTTCTACCTGCTCCAACATCTCTGAAACCGCATATAACAGCTCCTGCACCCCGGATCCTGTAACAGCCGAGATAGGGAATATCCTGTACTCCGGATATTCCTCTTTGAGGTGTTGGATATTATCACTTGCCTCTGGAAGATCCATCTTGTTGGCAGCGATCACCACAGGACGGTCTGCCAACAGTGGGTTATATAACCTAACCTCCTCAAGGATAACCCGAACATCATCTATTGGGTCCCTGCCTTCCGTGCCTGCTGTATCTACAACAAGTACCAACACCTTGGTCCGTTCCACATGGCGCAGAAAGCGGTGTCCCAGTCCAGCACCTGAATGGGCTCCGGCAATAAGCCCCGGAAGGTCCGCCACTAGGAAACTGCGCTCTCCGGTATCAACCACACCCAATTGGGGACTCAGTGTAGTAAAGGGATAATTGGCTACCTTGGGCCGGGCTGCAGATATGCGGCTGAGTAAACTGGATTTACCTGCATTGGGAAGGCCGATCAGCCCAACATCAGCCAGCAGCTTCAGCTCCAACTCCAATGTGCGTTCCTCTCCGGGGTCACCCCGTTCAGCAAAGCGCGGGGCCTGCAGCTGTGGTGTTGTAAAACGTGTGTTGCCCCGCCCCCCGCGGCCACCGCGGGCAGCGATAAACCGTTGTCCGTGTTTTTTGAGGTCAACAGAAAACTCTCCATTTATATCACGGACAATAGTCCCCACAGGAACACGTATAATGAGGTCCTCCCCATTTTTCCCGTGCTGGTTTTTGCCACGGCCGTGTTCCCCCCGCTCTGCTTTATAATGCTTGCGGTAGTGAAAGTCAATCAGTGTGTGCAGGTTGCGGTCCGCAACAAAGACCACATTACCGCCGCTCCCACCATTTCCACCGCTGGGGCCGCCCATAGGAACATATTTTTCACGGCGGAAGGCCACACAACCGTTCCCGCCATCACCTGCTTTGACATAAATCTTAGCATAATCGTAAAACATATGACACCCACCTATAGTAGAAGTCGGAGGCCAGAAGTCGGAAGTCAGAATGCTCCTTAATCCTGTAAAGCCACATACCTACAGTATAAGCTTTTATTAAACTCGGATTCTGAAATTCTGATTCAGAATATCCTTGATCAGACCCCAGAGGCCGGAGGTCTGAAGTCAGAATGCTCCTTATACTCACTTATCTGCAGTATGATCTTTTTATTAAACTCGGATTCTGAAATTCTGATTCGGAATATCCTTGATCAGACCCCAGAGGCCGGAGGTCTGAAGTCAGAATACTCCTTCTACTCTATAGCCGCTTTTCTACAGTACGATCTTTTTAAACAAATTCCCCTGGCCATCAGGACCAGGGGAGTATCTTTTCATTATGTTAATTGATTAAGCTTCAGCGTAAACACTCACCTGTTTTTTGTTTTTCCCCTTAGCCTCAAACCTTACATAACCATCAGTCAGGGCAAACAGGGTATCATCTTTACCGCGGCCAACATTCCAACCGGGGTGAACCTTGGTCCCCCGCTGGCGAATGATGATATTTCCAGCAGTGACATATTGTCCACCATACCTCTTTACACCAAGGCGTTTGGACTCACTGTCCCGCCCGTTCCGTGAGCTACCAACTCCCTTTTTATGAGCAAATAACTGCAGATCAAATCTATCAAACATCTTGACACCTCCTCACCGCTAAATATTCTCCGTAACCGCCGGCGATCCCCTGCATTCCCAGTTCCATAGTTTTCAAGAGCAACTGTGCGGTTCTTTTATCCTCTTCGTTTAAATTATCAGGCAGTTTTAACTTTACAAAAACACTGTTTTTACTTTTTATTCTGTTTTCCACCAGCGGGGCATCTGTGAGAAAATGTTTAAGACCTGCCACTGCTGTCTGGACAAGGGCTGAAACACCGGCACAGACAATGTCTTCCCCTGCAGGCTTATAACCTGCATGCCCCTCAACAATGAATCCCTGCAGTTCCCCGCTCTTATTTTCAAAAAAAGTCGCCCTGATCATAACTTATTCAGCAGCTGCTGTTTCTTCCTGTGTTCCTAAAGAAATTTCCTCCACAATAACTTCAGTAAACAGCTGTCTGTGCCCCTTCCGGCGGCGATAGTTCTTTTTAGGCTTGTATTTAAAAACAAGAATCTTTTTAGACTTGCCCTGATCGAGCACTTTTGCTTTTACCTGTACTCCGGGAAGATAAGGTTTCCCTACCTTGAAATCACCGTCCATATCCACTGCCAGGACCCTGTCAAAGACCACTTCATCCCCTACAGCAGCATCCAGTTTTTCTACCCGCAGCACAGTTCCCTTGCTGACTTTATACTGTTTGCCGCCTGTTTCTACAATTGCAAACACAAAAACTTCCTCCTTCCGCCGGGCTTTCTTTATGGGTGGCATTCTCTGCGCTTGACTGACCCTCCCCGAGCGTTTTATTGTGCAACAGTTACAACGGAATTTTAGCACCTCATACCACCGGTGTCAAGTTATCGCTCTAAAATGCGGGCTTTGGCATAGGTGCGGTGAACTTTGTCAACCTTTACCAGAACCCTCTGCCCGACATAATCCCTGCCATTTTCAATATCGATAATATACCCGTGGATGCGGGCTATCCCGTCATTGTCATTTGTGGCATGGGCATCTTCCACTTCTACATCAAGAATTTCTCCCTGTCTGACCGGAGCGGATAGAGCAATGATCTCTTCCTTGCTGTAAAGTGATCTAACCTGCACATCCTCCAGATGTGAAGCATCACTTCCTTTAATAATGATCTTTTTGCCGATCTCCTCTTCCAACTCCCGGAGATGGCTCCCCCCTCCCCCGATGAGAAAAGCCGCTACTGTTGGGTGTACCTCCACCAAAATCCCCAAAGAATCCTCTTGATCAGCTATAGATCTAATGGCCCGACAGGCATTCATGCTGACAGTCTCTTCTGAAAGAACCCTGCCTGTTCCCTCACAATAGGGGCAGGAGCGTTCAAGCAAACTGCTCAAACTGGGACGAACCTTTTTCCTGGTCAGCTCTAACAGGCCCAACTGGGTAAGACCAAGCACACAGGTTCTGGTCTTGTCCTTTTTCAATTCTTCCTCCAGCTGCTTGATCACCTCACTGCGGTGTTCCGGCAGTTCCATATCAATAAAATCAATAATAATGATGCCCCCTAAATTCCGCAGGCGAATCTGGCGCACGATCTCCTGCATTGCCTCCATATTGGTGCGGAAAACCGTTTCAGCAAAGTTTTTTGTCCCAGTATATTTGCCTGTATTGACATCAATAACGGTCAAGGCCTCAGCCTCATCGATTACCAGGTAGCCACCGCTCTTCAACCAAACCTTAGGGCGCAGTGCTTTGGTCATTTCCTGTTCCAAATCAAACTGCTCAGCAAACTCAGATGAGGTAAGACAGATCCGGCTGCACAAACTGGGTTCAAAGGTCTGAACCAGCTCGATTATTTTCTCATAGGTTTCCTGGTCATTGGTCAGCAGCCGGTCCACATCTTCCCCAAAAAGGTCCCTCACCACCCAGGAAACCAATTCAAGCTCCTGGTGGATTAATGAAGGTGCAGATTTACGGGCAGCCTTTTCCTTGACCAGGACCCAGAGATTATGAAGCTCACGCACATCCCTTTCCAATTCCTCTGCAGAAACACCCTCAGCCACAGTGCGCACAATAAGGCCACGCCCCGGAATACGCACCTCTTCAGCTATCTTTTTTAAACGCTCTCTTTCCCGCTCCGATTTGATGCGCCGGGAAACCCCAACAGTATTGAGATCAGGCATAAAAACCACATACCGCCCTGGAAAGGTCAGATGGGTTGTTACCCGAGCTCCCTTGGTACCAAAAGGTTCCTTGACAACCTGTACCAGCAATTCTTCACCTTCACGCACCAAATTTTGAATAGGTAGTGTTTTCTCATGATTATTGGATCTGACATCTTCTACATATAAAAAAGCGTTTCTCTCTAGACCGATACTGACAAAAGCCGCTTGCATCCCGGGGAGCACATTGGCTACCTTACCTTTATAAATATTCCCGGCTAGTCGCTTCTGAAAAGAACGATCCAAATAGATCTCCATCAGTTTCCCATTTTCCAACACAACAGCCTTTGTCTCTTCCTTGGTTACATGAATATAAATTTCTTTCTCCATTTCACCCAACCCTCATAAAATCTTTTCCTCCCCAACTGCCGCTCATCTCACCCTCAGAGCAAAAATAAGGACTGCACAGGCATCAACTGGAGTATTATACTTTATTTTTCTCCTAGTAGATGTGTATTCTTTATTAATGGATCTGTGATCAAACCCTTTTCCAGATGAAACAAAGCTGTGCGGGTGACTAGCGTTGGCAGTAAAACAGTAGTACCAATCCCTTTATTAAGGGCTTCCAGGAGAGTGCGCACTGACACCCCCTCTTGACCCACTCGCATCAATACTTCTAAATAACCTTCCGCCGGATCAACACACCACTTTAATAACCCTTCTTTAAAGCTGGGGTGTTCCTCTTCCAATTTAATAAACAATTGTTCCCAAGAAATTGTGGAAATAGATGAGAAAATAGCTGAATCCAGTTCTATTCGATAGCAGGCACAGTTAATAAACTTCCCTAATCCCATTTCACCGGGGTCTAACTTTACCAGATCCTGTGCTATGATACCTGGAGGGAGTTGATCGTTGAGAAGCTGCAGATACTCCTGGGTGGAAATTTCCCCATCCAATTCCAGATCCATATACTCACTCAACCCTGCTACTCCTACACCTAAAGGAGGCCCGTAGGACAACTTGGGGCGGGGGTGGTGCCCCCTGGTATAGGTAAGAGGAAAGGATGCCCGCTTCATAGCGCGCTGCAGTGTGGTCATCAGTTCCCGGTGAGAAAGATAACGAGCTGTATCTTTTTTTATATATTTCAGTCTGTACCTGGGCACTATCTTCCCCTCCCCTTAACCAAACAATTGGCAACTTTCAATGATGAACAGACACCGCATTTCCCGCATATACTTGTGCGGCAGTCAGGGGTTGGCTTTCCGGCCAGTGCCCTCTGATGTTCCTCAATTAAAAAATCTTTGGAAACACCTGCGTCAATAACATCCCATGGCAGAGCCTCATCATAGGTGAAAGTTTTTTCTGCATAATCCACAGGATCAAGCCCCAACTCTTGAAAACTCTCCATCCAGAGAGAAAAGCGGAAATGCTCACTCCAACCATCAAACCGGCAGCCCTTTTTATAAGCTGCTTCCAAAACATCAGCCAGTTTCCGGTCACCCCTGGCAAAACAAGCCTCTAAAAAGCTGGTATCAATACTATGCCAGTTATACTCAGCCCTGCTTTTTTTTACTAGATCCCTTACATACTCATGCTTGTTAGTCAGTAAATCTCTGGAGTTTTGACCCTCCCACTGAAATGGAGTGTGCGCCTTAGGAACAAAGGAGGAAGCGCTGACCGTTACCCGTGGCCTTTTCTTCCCCCTGCTGTACCTCTTACCTATCTGCACCACTTCATTCACAAGATCTGCTATACCCTTCAGGTCATCTATGGTCTCTGTGGGCAGACCAACCATAAAATAGAGCTTCACCGCAAACCATCCGGCCTCAAAAGCAGCCTCAACAGCCTTGAAGAGGTCCTCTTCGGTTACCCCTTTATTGATCACATCCCGCAGACGCTGAGTGCCCGCCTCTGGGGCAAAGGTGACACTGGTCCGGCGTCCGGGGAGTCCCTGAGCTGTTTTCACACTGAAAGAGTCCACACGCAGTGAAGGGAGTGAAATCCCGGTTCTCGTCGCCTCACAACCCTGAGTAAGCTGTGGGAGCAGTTGATCCAGTGCCCCATAATCAAGGCTGCTCAAAGAGATAAGAGAGACCTCCTCAAACCCGGTATTCTTGATTATGTCCCGGGCAGTTGCCAGCAGTGTCTCCGGTTTTCTCTCTCTCACCGGACGGTAAATAACCCCTGCCTGGCAAAACCGGCAGCCGCGGGTACAACCGCGAAATATCTCCAACATACCCCGTTCATGTACAGTCTCAGAGAGGGGTACCAGTTGTGAGACAGGGAAATAAGCGGCATCCAGATCCCGCACCACCCGGCGCTGCACCCGTTCCGGTGCCTTTGGATGAATGGGTTTTTTATACTCCGCACTATAATATGAAGGTATATAAACACCCGGTTTCTCCACAAGACGCTCCAGAAGCTGGGAGCGGGAGGCTCGTCCTTTGCCCCCCTTGACCTCACCCACTATATCCAGTATCTCCAGTACAGCCTCTTCACCTTCACCGATCAAAAATGCATCAATAAATGGGGCAAGGGGCTCCGGGTTGTATGCAGCCGGACCGCCGGCAATCACTAATGGTTGATCATCCTGCCGGTCAGCGGACCTGAGAGGTAGTCCGGCCAGGTCCAGCATATTGAGCACATTAGAAAAGGTCAGTTCATACTGCAGTGTAAAGCCAACAACATCAAAATCTCTAAGGGGGCGGTGGGACTCCAGGCTGAACAGAGGCAGCTCAGCCCTGCGCAGTTCAGCCTCCATATCAACAGCAGGCGCAAAGGCGCGCTCCATCAAGCAGTTTTCCCTTTGATTGACCAAACCATATAGGATCTGCAGTCCTAAATGGGACATCCCCACCTCATAGAGATCGGGAAAAGCAAAAACCATCCTTACAGGAACTGCATCAAAATCCTTATGAACAGAATTCCACTCTGTACCCAGATACTGAGCAGGTCTTCTCACCCGGGGCAAAATTTTTTCTATCAACAACTCCTTTATTGTCACAACCTATGCCTCCTAAAAAGCCTGGATTAGTAGTTATTCTATTATTCTCCCCTTTTCAATTCAAGTTAAAAACTCACTGTATTCGTGTGAGAGGATCAACCAGTTGATCCCCTTCCTGCACTTGAAAGTGAAAATGTGTCCCTAGTGTAGTTCCGATTACCTGCCCCTGCGCTACCTTCTGGCCGGCTTTCACCCCTATCTCCCCAAGGCGCCCATAAAGGGTGGCACAAGCTTGGTCATGCTCAATAATCACGATCCTTCCCAAAGACCTGTCTGTACCCACATGCACAACCTCACCTGGCAGGACAGCCCGGCAGGTTGTTCCTTTGTCCACCGCTAATTCAATCCCTGGCATGAACACCGGCCAGTCATTCTCATCCCTCTGCCAGCCAAATCCTTTAACCAACTTACCTGAAACCGGGAGATCCGGAAATCTACCAGGTGTGCTTACCTCCACTTCCAGGTCAGGCTGAATATCTAAAAACGGCAGATCAGGAATTAGATGTGATATTCTTGTCAAATAACCGGAGAGATCATAGTTTTTCGTTAACAGGTATTCAACACCGGTGCGAACAGAACTTCGCCAAACCCCATCAATAACAGTACCCGCATAAACTGCCGCAAAGATAATAAGAGCCAAAGCAAAACGGATCAAAAAACTTTTTGCCCAGCGCGAGGATAAATATTTCACAGGCGACCACCTCTAGTTTCTATATATGGCCGCCTATGGTTGTTTATAACTAGAACAGCATTTTTTCCCTGCGCAGCTGTACATTTAATATTATCCCTACACCGATCAGGTTGGTAACCATGGCAGTACCACCGTGACTCATAAAGGGTAAAGGTATTCCGGTAATAGGCATTACCCCGATGGTCATCCCGATATTCTCAAAAATATGGAATAACCACATACAGAAAATACCCCCTACCAGCAGCCTCCCCAGTAAATCCCTGGAACGGAAAGCTGTTCTAATGGTTCTGGCGATTAGAATATAATAAAGCAGGAGTAAAAAAGCAGCCCCAACAAAACCCAACTCTTCTCCCACCACAGAGAATATAAAATCAGTATGGTGTTCAGGAAGGAAATTGAGCTGCACCTGGGTGCCGTGGTAAAGACCTTTACCTAATAGTCCTCCTGATCCGATAGCAACCAGAGACTGTATAATATTCCATCCGGCACCATGTGGATCCTTATAGGGGTCCACAAAAGCGATCAGCCGGTTAAGCTGATGCTCCTCCAGGGGAAGGGGAAAATTGAGAGGTGAAAAGTGCAGTACCAGTGCCAAAGTCACAACAGCAGCTGCGGTAAAAAAAATACCTGCTAACAGCTTAGGATTGGCTCCAGCCAAAAAGAGCATACCGAATAGAATGACAATAAATACAAGGGCAGTACCAAGGTCAGGTTGAGCAACAATTAACAAAAAGGGTACAGAAAAATAAAGAAAAGAAGGGATCAAATCCTTGAACGTTTTCAGCTCACCCTGCCTCTTGACCAGATAGGAGGCAAAGCAGACAATCATCATTATTTTCCCGAACTCAGAGGGTTGAAAATTAAAAGGTCCTATAGCTATCCACTGCTGTGCTCCATGGGAAGTGATACCCTTGATTTCAACCAAAATAAGCAGAATAATCAACAGAACATAGATATAGTTATTATAGCGAACAACTTTTGCATAATCAAAAAACAATATAAATACAGCACAAGCAATCCCCAATGTGATAGAAATAAGATGTTTCTTCACAAAATAAAGGGGATCACTTGTGATATTGGCGGTAGCGCTGCTCAGTACGAGCAGGCTTAAACCCAGGATCACTATGATGTCTATGATTAAGATATAATCAAGGTTCTTAAATAGACGCTTATTAAGTGGCAACTACCGCCTCTCCCTTCTCATACCGGACTCCTCTTTAATAATAATCCATTCTCAGGACCGCGTCCATATTTCCGGGCAGGAAGATCAAGGGGAGGCAGATTATAATTAGCTATTAGGAAGTCTTTTCATTCTAACCACAGGGATATTGGCTACCAATGCCACACACTGCTGGTCTTTCTCCAAGTTGATCTCCATGGTTTTTTCATCAATTACCATATATTCCTTGATCACATTCATCAGATCAGTACGTAATTCCTCCAGTACCTTTGGTGAAAGATCCAGGCGGTCATGCATCAACACAAGGCGCAATCTTTCATGTGCAACATCTTTGCTTGTTTTATAAGAATCCCTACGGAAGATACGCTGCAGCAGTTCTAACACTTATATCTCCTCCGATCAACTGGTACGCAAACCTAATAGACGCCGGACCCGATCCATAAAACCTCCCCCGTTTTCCAGGTTCATCAACGGGACCTCTTCTCCGGCAATACGGCGTGAAATATTGCGGTATGCCTCACCGGCTTTGGAGTGGGAGTTCAATACCGCTGGTTCACCTCTGTTAGTGGAAACAATGATAGATTCATCATCGGGAACTATCCCTAAAAGCTCAATGGCCAAATGCTCAATAACATCATCAACATCAAGCATATCTCCAGTTCTGACCATTTTGGGGCGGATCCTGTTGAGTATCAGGAGAGGATTCCTGATCTCAGATGCTTCCAGCAGGCCGATAATGCGGTCCGCATCTCTGACCGCGGCCACCTCAGGTGTTGTGACCACAATTGCCCTGTCCGCTCCAGCAACAGCATTCCTAAATCCCTGCTCAATCCCTGCAGGGCAGTCCACTAGAAGATAATCGCACTCTTTTGTTACCTCATCACAAAGAGCTTTCATCTGTTCGGGACTGATAGCATTTTTATCTTTGGTTTGTGCTGCAGGCAGGAGGTAAAGTGTTTCAAAACGACGATCACGGATCAATGCCTGCCGCAACCGGCACCGGCCATGAGCCACATCAACCAGGTCATAAACAATCCTGTTTTCCAATCCCATGACCACATCCAGGTTGCGCAGCCCGATATCAGCATCCACCAGTACTACCCGGTAGCCCAGCATAGCCAGTGATGTACCGATATTGGCGGTGGTAGTCGTTTTTCCCACTCCACCCTTACCAGAAGTAATAACATAAACTTCACCCATTTATGCTCCCCCTTTTACGATCTCCTCTGTGATATATGTCATATCCGGGCTGGTACTTCTCTATGATTACAATCCCATCCTGAACTCTTGCTATTTCAGGCTGATAGACACTGGCATAATCCCCTTCCGGTGCCCGGGTGATATACCCGGCAATCCTGAGTTGCGATGGCTCCAGCTGCAGTGCAGCTATAATCGCGTCCTCCTTACCCAGGGCTCCTGCATGGGCAATACCCCTGAAAGTGCCCATCACAATAATATTTCCTCCAGCGATTACCTCTCCCCCCGGGTTGACATCCCCTAAGACCACCACATTACCCGGATAAAAAACCCTCTGTCCGGAGCGTATGGTTCGCTGTACTAAGATCGTTTGCTCCTGGGAAATTATATCATCTCTGATCTGTCGCACCGGGGTATATCGAATCACCGGAATGTCGTCTTTTTCTTGATTATCCCTCTCTGTGGAACCGGCAGTTATTGATGTATCCTCCTCTGCTTCAGCATCCTGAGAATCGATCAATACTGTATCTTCCTGAGGATCAATCTGTTCCTTAGCTCTGCGACCCTTCTTTTTTTTCCGAGCCCGTGAGCTTACAGCGTCTACAGCCTCCTGCTCCACACTATTCACCCCCTGGTCTGTTTTGGTATCTCTATCACATAAAAAAGCACAGGTATATTATACCTCTAATTCTATTGCTGAGATAGATATTTCTATCTGGAGCTTTTCTATTCCTGCCCCTCCCCTCTAAAAACAAGATAAAAAATTCCTTGATTTTCCAGCTTTTTTTAGCAACCTTTGACAAAAATCAGACTCATTGAGTTTCTGATGTATTATCTTTTACTCCGAAATATACCTCAAAAACATCCCTGCAAACAGGTCCTGCAGATGTGGAGCCATGATAGCCATCTTCTATGATCCCGGCAAAAGCGATTTCCGGGTTGTCAGCAGGAGCAAAGGCAATAAAAACCCCGTGGTACTGTTTTTCTTTATACTCAGCTGTTCCTGTTTTGGCAGCCACCTTAACCGGAAAGTCCCTAAAGAGGCTGTACCCAGTACCACCGGGAGATGTGACTGCCTTCATCGCTTCTTTCACCCTGTCCATGGTCTCAGTAGAGGCATCGATCTCATTTAAAACAGTAGGCTCAAACTGTGAGATAACCTCACCCTCAGGTGATTCAATTCGCTGCACCAGATAAGGTTTCATTACCTTGCCACCATTGGCTACTGTTGCCGCAAAATTGGCAAGACCGATAGGAGTAAAGGCACCTCCCTGTCCGAATGCCGTCATATATGTCTCATAGGGCTGCCA
>LFTQ01000046.1:62089-69643 GCA_001513545.1 Clostridia bacterium DTU068
GCTTCTTTCAACAGTTTGTCGTATTTTTCTTCCAAAGCATTTTGCTTATCCTTATACCATTCTTCCAGCCAGGGCAGGTTTGTCGCTTTCTTTTTCTCAGGATTGGATGCTTCACCAGCCACCTCACCGGGTAAATCGATACCGGTATTGTTAACCAGCCCCACCTCATCGATATATTTATAAAGGTTATCAATGCCTGCACGGCGCCCGGCTTCAATGAAAAAGACATTGCAGGAAACCGCCATAGCCCTGGTTAGATTAACAGTACCATGTACCCCACAGCTGATTCTCACATCTCTTGTCCAGGCGCCACTGCAGCGAACGGCAGTGGAGGGAGTTATCTTCCCGGATTCCAGGCTGGCTATGGCAGTCACAGGCTTAAAGGTTGAACCTGGCGGATACTTGCTGGAAATCGCCCTGTTGATCATCGGTTTTTGCTCAGATCCTGGGTTAAAATACTGCTGGACAACCTTGCTGGAAACCGGGGGCACCAAACTGTTGGGGTCAAAACCAGGACGGCTGACCATAGCAAGAATACCGCCGGTACGCACATCGATCACAACTGCTGCACCCGCGCTTCTTTTCAGTCTGGCCAGGGAGTTATCCATCCCCTCTTCCAGAGCCTTCTGCAGTTCATAGTCCAGGGTCAGCACCAGGTTGTTCCCCTTCTCCGGATTCACCTGGATCAGATTGGTGTTGGGAACAGGGCGTTCATTTCTATCCACTTCTACCTGCTGGAAACCATTTATACCCTTCAAATATTTTTCATACTGCAATTCTAAACCATATTTACCGATCAGATCAGATTGTTGATATCTTTTCTCAGTGTCCTTTTTCAGTTCATCCTCACTGATCTCTCCAATATAACCCAACAGGTGAGAGGCGAGGGTATTCTCCGGATAATAGCGGACCATTTCCGTTCCGATAACCACCCCGGGAAGTTCCAGCCTCCTCTCCTCAAGGCGCGCCACAATCTCAATAGGGACATCCCGTTTAATCACTATGGGCTCATAGGGACGCACATTGTGATCCTCCATAAGCTGTTTGATATAATCAGCATCGATCTCCGGATAATAATCTGCTAGCAGTGCAGCCAGATTATCTATGGTTTTATTCAATGTTTCGCTATCAGCCTGCTGCCGCACAATTGAGATGGTGTTTACAATCTTGTTGGAGGCCAGTATTTTACCGTCACGGTCAATTATATCCCCTCTGGGAGCACGGATAGGCAGCAGACGAAACTGATTCTGCTCAGCTTTCGTCTTATAAACTGAAGCTTCTAATAACTGCAGGGTTCCCAGGCGAAAGACAAGGATTGCAAACAGAACAACAGTCAATATCTGCAAAAAAATATATTTTCGTTTCGATTTTTGATCCATTTTATCCATTGATCATCACCTGAACAATCCCTTTTGGTAACCTTGATAGTTTTTCTGCTTTGAATCTCTCATGCGGTAGAAAATAAGCATTAAAGGGTAATAAAATAAAAAAGTAAGTACCACATTGTAAACCCCTTCAGTTAATGTGGTGCGCAGCAATTGAACAAAAGATAGAGGAAAGGAGCCGCATAAACCCCGTCCCATAAAATAGACCCCATTGTAGAGAAATGTACCGACAAATACCAGTATAATAGGTACCACAGGGTTTTCTTTAAAAAACCTTCCTTCCAGTTTTCCCACCGTAAAACCGGTGATCAGTCCGCTCAAAGCACAAAGACCCAAATAGCGGGAGATTATCAGATCCTGTATAAAACCGATAACAAAACCAATTATACCACCCACAGTGGAATTGCTGAACAGCGCGGTAAAGATGACAAGTATTAAAAGAAGATCAGGCATAGTGCCCCTGTATTGCAAAAGGGGGAAAATGGTTGTTTGCAGAATCAAGGCAATAAAAAAAGAAAATGCGATCAGTAAAGAACGCCATACATTCACTGCAAAAAATTCCCCCTCCCTGATTCATATGAAAAAGTTATTTGAGAATACCATGATTCTAATCTGCTTCTTCAGTGCTCTCTAAATTTTCGGTGTCATCAAACACATCAATAGGCTCCAACACTTCTGTGATTAGAAACAGTTCCTCAAGACGGTCAAAATCTACAAAGGGATCTACAATGGCATGCTTGTTGACGCCCGTATCTTCGATTTTAGTGATTTTTCCGATAGGCAGTCCGGGAGGAAAAATGCCTCCCATTCCAGAGGTAATCACAACCTGCCCCTCAACAGGACGGGCATCATAGGGAAGAGATACCATTCTTAACAATCCGATGTCATCACTTGTGCCCTCTACAACTCCCGGAGTACGGGTATCTTGAACCAGTGCCGCTGCAGCCCCTTCCCGGTCAAGTATCAGCAACACCTGTGATGTGTTGGGGCCAACAGCGATCACCTGGCCCACCAAACCGGCGCTGGATACAGCAACCATGTGTTTTTTCACACCATCCTGACTGCCTCGATCAATAACCACAATGTTGGAAAGTGTATTAGGGGCGCGGCTAATAACCCTGGCACCCATCAGATTAAAATGGTCGGCATAGCGTTCCTTAAAATCAAGCAAACCCAACAGCCTTTGATTTTCGTAAAGATATTCGCGCAAACGGGTGTTTTCTTGGGATAATTGCTCCACCTGTTCTATTAATTTTTTATTCTCTGAACTCAGCTGCCGGCTGGCTCCTATACCATCTAGCACTGTACTCGCTTTGTGCCAGACCTGCATAACACCACTCTGTACCGGAGCCAACAGTTCATTGATTACAATTCCTCCGGTAAAACGGGCAGTGATATGTGCCAGAGCAATACAAAAGACAGCAATGCCCAGAAGCACCGCCAGTTTTTTATAAAACGGTGAACGCCGTTTCAAAATTAATCACCCTAACGAGCTGATCTTGCAGCCATTACCCGCTTTAAAAGTTCAATATTTTCCAGGGCCTTACCTGTTCCCAGAGCTACAGCATAAAGGGGTTCCTCGGCCAAAAGCACAGGGATGCCAGTCTGCTGGCTTACCAATTGATCCAGGTTGCGCAACAGTGCACCGCCTCCTGCCAGCACAATACCCCGGTCCATAATATCTGCGGACAGTTCCGGGGGTGTCTTTTCCAGACAGACTTTGATGGCCTCCACGATGCTGGTGATAGTTTCCTGTAGTGCTGAATGAATCTCTTCTGAGGTTATTTCCACTGTTTTAGGAAGGCCGGTAACCAGGTCCCGTCCCCGCACCTGATAGACTTCCTGTTCACCATTCCAAACAGCTGAACCGATCTTGATCTTAATGTCTTCGGCAGTTCTTTCACCGATCATGAGATTATAGACCCGTTTGATGTGCTGCACAATTGCTTCATCCATTTCATCCCCGGCAACACGGATGGATCTGCTGGTAACAATTCCTCCCAGCGATATGACTGCTACTTCAGTTGTACCCCCTCCGATATCAACAATCATATTACCGGTAGGTTCATGAACCGGCAGCCCAGCTCCAATGGCTGCAGCCATGGGTTCTTCTATGAGAAAGGCTTCTTTGGCTCCTGCCTGGAGTGCGGCTTCTTTCACTGCTCTTTCCTCTACTGCAGTAACCCCTGATGGAGTACTGACCACAACCCTTGGCCGAATCAGGGGATTTCGCTTTTGAAGCGCCCGTCCGATAAAGTAGCGCAGCATACTCTGGGTAACATCGAAATCAGCAATCACTCCATCTTTCATAGGTCTAATAGCAACGATATTGCCGGGAGTTCGCCCGATCATCTTTTTCGCTTCTTCTCCGACGGCCAGGATCTCCCCTGAATCACGACGGATAGCTACAACAGAGGGTTCCATGAGAATGATCCCTTTGCCCTTAAGGTGTACCAGAGTATTTGCTGTACCCAAATCGATTCCCAGATCTCTGACCATTATCACGTTATTAGCTCCTTCCAAATTTAATCAAATCAATCCTTTTTCCTTAAAACTGGTGAAAACATGATCACCTATAATAATATGATCCAATACTTCAATGCCTATAATCCTTCCTGCCTCACACAAACGCTGTGTGATCTGCATATCCTCAGGACTGGGAGACGGGTCACCGCTGGGATGATTATGCACCAGGATAATAGCTGCAGCACTCTTCTGCACAGCCCGTTTGAAAACTTCTCGAGGGTGGACAAGTGAGGCATTGAGAGTACCAACAGAAACCTGATCTATTCCAATCACCCTGTTCTTAGTGTTAAGCAGTATCACCCGAAAATGCTCCCTATCCAGGTAGCACATTTCCTCCATAACCAGGACACTTGCTTCTTGAGGGCTATTGATAACAGGCTTCAGCTCCATATCCAAACAGGCTAGCCGCCTTCCTAATTCCAAAGCTGCTTTAACTTGAGCAGCTTTAGCCAATCCCATCCCTCTGATCTCACATAATTCGTCCAATGCAGCTTCAGCCAGGAAACGCAGCCCACGAGGATCCATTAAAATACGGTGTGCCAGCTCAAGAACCGATTCATCTTTGGTTCCCGTACGCAAGATGATGGCCAACAGTTCAGCAGCTGAAAGAGAACCGGCACCTACCTCCCTCAACCTCTCCCGTGGCCTTAAATCTGCGGGCATATTTTTTATGGTAAGACGGTATTCGCCCTCTGGCATAGAAGATCCACCCCAAACTCCCTGAACAAATCTGGAAGCCTGCTTAAGGGGAGACCAACAACATTGAAGTAACAACCCTCAATTTTTTCTACAAGAAGGGCACCCAATCCTTGAATTCCGTAAGCACCAGCCTTGTCTAAAGGTTCCCCGGTAGCAATATAACCCGTAATTTCTTCATCAGTTAAATCACGAAATTTAACTCTGGTAGTTACAGCTTCTCCCCTTACCGACTCCGGAATTAACCGCTGTAAAACCACACCACTGACCACTTCATGCACGCGACCTGATAAAAAATAAAGCATCTCGGCCGCTTCTTCCCTATCGCGCGGTTTCCCCAGTATCCGCCCTTCACAGCAAACAACTGTATCTGCTCCCAGAACAATCGCCTGTGGGTACTCCCTTGACACAGCTTGGGCTTTCCTCTTTGCTAACTTTAAAACCATTTCCTGCGGCTCAAGATGGGAATCAGCAATCTCCTCCACACTACTGGGAATTACCTGAAAATCAAGACCAATCTGTTTTAGTAGGAATGCCCTTCGTGGTGAAGCTGATGCTAAAATAATTTGCTGCATGAACAACCAGTCCTTTTTACAGCTTGTGGCAAGAACAGAAGGATAAAGCCGGTCCACCTCATTCATTTCTCTTAAGTCTATCATTTTAACCGGTGAGATACAAGATTATACAAAGCTGAAGGGTCTCCATGTTTTGCAAAAAAAGATATTCGTTGACAGTGCTGTGATATTCTAATTAAAGGGTCTTAATTCCTCTTTCCTAAAACAAGATTGAAAGTAAGTGTTTCTAAATGCAAAGTAAAGTCAACATGGCGTACAATGATACCCTCAGGCAGGTTGAGTACATAGGGAGAGAAATTCAGAATTGCCCTCACTCCAGCATCAACCAAGCGCTCACCCACCTCTTGTGCGGCATTTGCAGGCACTGCAATGATCCCTATTTGTGCACCAAATCGTTGAATTACATCCTCCAGGCTTTCCATCGGCAGCACATCCAGTTTTCCGAAACGATTTCCTATGGGGTCCGGGTCAACATCAAATACCCCGACTATATGAAAACCTCTGATGAGAAATCCCTCGTAAAGAGCCAAAGCAGAGCCGAGCTTTCCTGCACCCACCAGCACAGTAGGCCATTTTCGATCAAGGCCCAAAATACGCCTCAGATGCCCGGATAGCGCTTCTACATCATAGCCCACTCCTCTGGTACCAAATTCACCAAAATAAGCAAGGTCCTTCCTTACCTGAGCCGGAGTAACTCCTGTTCCTCTGGCAATCATACAGGAAGAAACGGTTTCATACCCCTGCTCCTTCAGTTGCTCCAAAAACCGCGAATAAACTGCCAATCTCATCACTGCTGCTTCTGGTATTTTAGAGGTTTTCAAAATACTTCCGTTTCCCGGTCATATAACTTGAAGCGGCCAGTTTCACCACACTCGACCGCTGCCTAACGGGAAACAATACACCTCCCCTGAGTATTATTTATGATTACCGCATAGACCTTCCATTATAATTAAAAGCCTGATGCAGAGGAAAACTTGTTCATGAAATACTTCCTGGCATCTGCTACCATATAAAAAGACCCTGTTATACAAATCATATCTTCCTTATCCGCCTGCTCAACAGCAGCATCCACCGCCTCAGCGATCTCCTCAATTACATAGACCCGGTCCACAAATTTGCGCGCCTCATCAGCCAACTTCTCCCAGTCTCCTGCCCGGGGGCTCAACGGTTTGGTGATGATAACTGAAGAAGCTAATGGAGCCAGCTCACCAACCACCTTCTCTCGTTCCTTATCACCCAGCATCCCCAAAACCAATATCAACTTGCGATAAGAATAGATCTCCTTTAAGGCAGTACTCAAAGTACGGGCACCGTCATAATTGTGTGATACATCGATTATCACCTGAGGGTGGTCATAAACCTTCTCCAAGCGCGCCGGCCAATAGCTATTGGCAAAACCCTTCCTGATGTGGACCTCTGAAACAGGCACACCATAGGTGTTCTTGAGTACCTCAATCACTCCCAGTGCAGTGGCTGCATTAACCGCCTGGTAATGCCCGACCAAAGGTATAAACAGATCCTGATAAACTCCCCAGGGAGTTGTCAGATCAAAGGCGGTTCCTTGGGATGTGGCTTCCTTCAGTTGATAAATGATCTCCTTACCTACTTGCAGCAGACCGGCTCCCTTTTCCCTACACTGCTCCTCAATCACTTCTAGAGCCTCCGGATACCAGGCAGCGGTCACCACCTGCCCACCTTCTTTGATAATCCCGGCTTTAACTGAAGCAATTTCAGCAATTGTATTCCCCAGGTAATCCATATGGTCAAAAGTTACATTAGTAATAACCGATACCAGAGGATGGGGCACAACATTTGTGGAGTCGATTGAGCCTCCCAAGCCCACCTCCAGCACCAGAAAATCCACTTTCTCCTCAAAAAAATAAAGAAATGCTAAAGCTGTACAAACTTCAAATTCTGTAGGGTGCTCATGACCCTCAGCCACCATCTTTTCCAGCAGAGGTTTCAGCCGCTCCATCAGACCGGCAAAACGCTCCTCAGTGATAGGCTGGTGGTTAATAAGGTAGCGTTCAGTATAAGAATCCAGGTGAGGGGAAATAAAAAGCCCCACCCTGAAACCCGCTTCTTCCAGTATGCGGGCTGTCATCATCGCAGTCGAACCCTTGCCATTGGTACCCCCTACATGAATCACCCGCAGGGAACGCTCAGGATTTCCCAACAGAGAAAGGAGGTGCTCGATCCTCCCCAGCCCAAGATTAATCCCAAATTTAGTAAGGTTTGTTAAAAAATCAAGTGCCTCATGATAATTCATAAATCGCCCGCTCTAACACCCCAACAAGTTGATCTGATGTTAAACAAAGGGGGGTAAAAATGCAGGCTCACCTTCTTTCTTGAACCTATTTTCACTAATATAT
>LFTQ01000046.1:69719-72064 GCA_001513545.1 Clostridia bacterium DTU068
TTCTATCGGTTCCAGTATATGATAAACATGTTCATCTGTGGGGAATTCTCCGTTACGCACTTCTTCAGCATACTGTTTAAAGGCATTGATCTCTATTTCTGCCACATTTGCATATTTCTTTACGAACTTAGGTGTGAATGCCTGAAACAGGCCCAACATATCACCACATATTATCAACTGCCCGTCTGCAGGACCGGCACCGATGCTGTAAACAGGGATGTCTAACTTCTTTTGAATAAATTTAGTTACTTCAGGAGGGACAGCTTCCACTAACAGAGCATAAGCCCCGGCCTCTTGTACAGCCAGCGCATCTTTTATCAGCAGGCGAGCATTTTTTACATCTCTGCCTTGGGCCTTAAATCCACCTAATTGACCTGAGCTCTGGGGTGTTAATCCGATATGCCCTATTACCAATATTCCTGCATCAGCTATAGCCTTAATGCGGCTGGCGACTCTTACGCCACCCTCCAATTTGACACAATCCACATCTGCTTCTTTAATGAACCGTCCTGCATTTGCCACCGCATCCTCATCAGAAATCTGGTATGACATAAAAGGCATATCGCCAACTATCCATGTGTTAGGCGCGCCTCTTCGAACAGCCTTACAATGAGAAATACAGTCATCCATTGTTACCGGATTAGTGCTACTGTATCCCAAAACAACCATTCCTAAGGAATCCCCGACTAAGATCATATCGATGCCGGCTTGTTCAGCGAATGATGCTGTCGGATAATCATATGCTGTTACCCATGTAACCTGTTCGCCCTCTTTTTTCATCCTCATAAAATCAACAACTGTTTTCTTTTTAGCCATTCCATATTCCTCCTTTTTCCCATTTGTTGTTTTATGTCCTATCGCAATAAAAAGCCGTCTTTTAATGGGTCATCAGTGTTAATAACAAGATTGCCAATACCGGTTATATAACCTCTGCTCTTTATCAAAGGAATAATCGCCTTAAAATCCCCTACTGTGGTTTCACTGCCGATCCTGCCTTCGAAAACAGTTCCGATAATGCTTTCATGATAAAAAACATCATCTTTTTTTAATTGTCCCTTATTATATAGAGCCCCCATACGGGCACTGGTTCCTGTTCCACAAGGTGAACGGTCTATCTGTGCCTCACCTAAGAAAACCAAACTTTTGTATGTATCACCGGGAAAGGCAGGGTCATCTACAAAGAGAATGTCATCCACTGTTGTTATATGCTGTCGGGTAGGATGCTGAATGTGGATTTGATTGGCCTGTTTCCTGATCTCTTTACCATATCTAATAAATTGATCAAGATATTCCCTGCTGTGTTTTAAGTTCAACTGCTTCATATCGACCATTGCAAAAAAATTACCGCCAAAAACAATATCAACCAATATCTTTTGATCAAATACTTCGATTTCCACATCAGACCTATAAAGAAATGATGGTACTCCCTGAAGAGTCGCTCCTATAGTTCTGCCATCCTGAACATCAACTTTAACTGTGACCAGCCCTGCACCTGTTTCCAGCACAACATCTGTAACAGGCTCTTGAGCAGTCACATATCCCATCTCCACTGCGATGGTGGCAATCGCGATTGAGCCGTGACCACACATGGCATTATATAATGCGCTGTCAATAAAGATAATTCCCAGATCTGCTTTGGGGTCAGTGGGCTCGGTAAGATAAGCGCCGTACATATCAGCATGTCCACGGGGCTCTAACATTGCTGCTTTTCTGATAAAATCATAATTTTTTTTCATGTATTCAGTTTTATCAACCAGTGTTTTTCCTTTTAACTTGGGACCACCGGTGATGAGTCTCAAAGGTTCCCCTGCTACATGAGCATCTATGTATGAAAGAATATATTGACCCAATATTAGTCCTCCTATTCAAACTATTCAAACCTTATTGCTGTCATATAAGGTAGAAGCTAAGGTAGAAGCGGCCCGAAATTGGGCCGCGCAAAACTACTGAGCTTTCTTTGCCTCTGCCTTATCCATCAACTCTTGAAGTTTGTGTAAAATATCGTCGGGTAACTTTTCAGGTTGGCTTTCCTGTAGCATTTTCTTAGCCCTGGCTCTTAATCTCTCTTTATAGGTTGTTTTCCCCTTGCTGGACCACTGTCGATAATTATCCCTATTGATGTCCCGTGGGATCCAGAATTCCTTTTTAAAGTTTTTAAAAGTATGTTCTTCTGTCAGGAAATTGCCACCTGGGCCAACTTTATCTATAATATCCACAGCCAGACTCTCATCATCAACCCAGACTCCTTTAACAGTATTACGCACCATATCAATAATCTCATCAGCCATAACCAGAGCTTCAAGAGAGCCTGACATCCCTGTTTCCAGGAAACCACAATCATGTAC
>LFTQ01000046.1:72095-73594 GCA_001513545.1 Clostridia bacterium DTU068
GAATCTGCACACCCAGCGGTACTCCATGTAGGCAATTTAATATAATGAATAAAATCGGTAAGGGCAGCATGCATTAGAGAGAATTCAGGGGAAGAACCATAACAGTGAATCATTGTTTTCATATCCATATTGGTAGTAACACCACCAGCTATGAAAGGAGCCCCTTCCCGTTTGAGCTGGTTGATAACAAGTCCGGTTAGATTATCTGCAGCTGCCAATACTAAAACTCCTGCCATGCTGGCCGGGGCAGTGGCACACCCCTGTACTCCTGGAGTATAAAGCTGGGGCAGCCCCTTTTCAGACATATATAAAAGTTTATTAACAGCATCCTTAGAGTGTCTAAGTGGTGTGGTCGGTTCAGAGTAAATAACAACAAAGGGATTTTTCTGCAGCGCTTCTGGACTGCCCGCAACTACTTCACACATAGAAATAATGGTTGCCACATTTTCTACATCATATCCCCAAGTTACAATGGGTTTAGTTGTATTCTGAAGCATTGCGTGCACTTCATGCACATCAGCCAAACCAGGTGTACAGTCGGAGATACATGCTAAAGACATAACAAAATCCATATTTGGTAAAACCTCGACAAGTCTTGCCACATCACAAACATCACTCTTTAAAACCTCTCGGCGTTCACCTGTTTCCAAATCATAAAAATATGGATTCGTTGGGCCAGGTCCAAAATATGTGTTGTTGCCTTCCAAAAACAACCTACGTTTACCATTGCGGTCTGACAGAACCACACGGGATGGTGCAGTACTGATCGCTCTTTCTACAAGGTGAGAAGGGATACGAACCCTAACGCCATCGACCCAGCACCCTGCTTTTTTAAGCAATTCCAATGCTTCCTCGCAATAAACCTCAGCCCCGGTACGCTCAAGTACTTCCAAAACTGCGTTATACAGCCGCCTACACTGACTATCGGACAGAACCTTACATTGTACAGAAATATTATCTACCTCATTGCTTGTACTGCATTTGTTCCACAAATTCTCCACCCCCATTTAAGAAATCAAACTTTTTGCGAGATCTACTGCCATTACAGCATCAGGTGCATAACCACTCGCACCGATTTCTTTAGCAAACTCCTCAGTAACAGGTGCACCGCCTATCATTGTCTTCACTTTTCCCCCAATAGCTTGAACAGTTTCTCCCATTGTTTTCATAGTTGTGGTCAGCAATGCAGAAAGACCTATTATATCAGGTTTTTCTTCCTCAATTACCTGCAAGAAACGATCTATAGAAACATCAACCCCAAGGTCAATAACCTCGAAACCAGCACCTTCCAACATCATCACAACAAGATTTTTTCCGATATCATGGAGATCTCCGGCAACAGTACCAATAGCAATTTTACCAACTGTTTCTCGTTCTTCTCCTTCCATTAATGGCTTAAGCACCTGTAAACCGATTTTCATAGTGTTAGCAGCCATCAGAACTTCCGGGACAAATATATCGCCATCCTTCATCCTCTGCCCAATTTCGTCCATGCCTTT
>LFTQ01000048.1 GCA_001513545.1 Clostridia bacterium DTU068
AAAAGAGGACAGGTCAAAATACCTCTTCCCGGTGGCTGCAATATCGGGTCCAGACCAATGGATCTGCATCTTAAAGGCCTCAGCATGCTGGGCTTTGATGTTAGCTTGGAACATGGTTTTATTGAAGCCGTTCCTAAAAAGGTGGAGGGTTGCACAATCTACCTGGACTTTCCCAGTGTGGGGGCAACTGAAAATATTATGATGGCAGCAGCTGGTGCATCAGGCACTACGGTCATCGAAAATGCTGCTAAAGAACCGGAAATAGTTGACCTGGCTAATTTTTTAAATGCTATGGGGGCGAAGGTGCGCGGGGCCGGTACAGATTTGATCAGGATTGATGGAACCCAAGAGTTCCATGGAACCAGATTCAGCGTTATACCGGACCGCATTGAAGCAGGAACCTATATGATCGCAGCCGGTGTGAGTGGCGGAGAGGTGACAGTGGAAAATGTGATCGTTAAGCACCTACAGCCTGTAATAGCCAAACTACAGGATGTGGGTCTTGAAGTGGAGGTTAATGAGGACAAGGTAACAGTGAGGCGGGTGGGGGAACTGACCGCCACAGATATCAAAACCCTTCCTTACCCGGGTTTTCCTACAGACCTGCAGTCTCCTATGATGGTTCTCCTTGCTCTGGCCAAGGGCACAAGTGTGATCGTGGAAAATGTTTTTGAAAACCGCTTTCAGGTGGCAGATGAACTAAAGCGCATGGGTGCCAAAATACAGGTTAAGGGTCACACTGCTGTGATAGAAGGTGTTGAATATCTTTCCGGTGCCCAGGTGAAGGCATCTGATCTGAGGGCAGGTGCTTCTCTGCTGCTGGCAGGTTTTGCTGCACGGGGTGAAACAGAAATCTCAGTTGCTGAATTGATCACCAGGGGATATGAAGCAGTAGTGGGCAAATTCAGCGCTATGGGGGCAAAGATCAAGGCATTGGCTGATGAAGGTGATGGTCTGGGAATTTGTGCTGGCCTTTCAGGCCATGAAGAAGACCGAGACGATGATCAGACTGGGTGCGCCAGTTCCTGATTTTATAATAAGGGAAGGATGGACTAGGAGATGACCGGAGGAACCGTTATGTCTGTAATTATGGGACTGGCCAGAAGCCGCTTGTTTTGCCTGGCAGCAGTAACCGGCATACTGTTGTGGGGAGGGTTGCGATTTCTGCCGCTCCTTTCCAGTGACCGTTTTATTTTATCCAGTTTGCTCAGTGTGCTTTGTACCCAGGGAATGAAACCTTTTACTATCAAAGGGAATGGAATCTCCTGGCGCAAGTTGTTTCAGTGCGGGGGAATGCCCAGTTCACATTCAGCTGTTGCTGCTGCTCTCACCACTGCACTTGGTCTGGAGTATGGCTGGAATTCCTCTCTGTTTCAGATCAGCGCAGTACTGGGCGGTATAGTTATTTATGATTCCTTTACTCTGAGGAGAATGGTAGGGGAGCATTCCCGCATCCTAGGAGAAATGCTGCGGGAAAAATCCAAGCATTTACCCCTCCTAGGGGAAAAGATGGGACATACACCACTGGAGGCCACCTGTGGTGTCCTTTGTGGTGTTATTTGTGCACTGCTTGTTGTTTATATATAGGGCGCTTGTAGGCAGTGTTCAGGAATGGGAAATGATGTTTAGAATTTAAGAACTCTTTTGAGTTTACGGGGGGTTATATGATAACTACCAGTGAAATAGGCTTTCACTTGCCAGGGTTAGCTCTTTCCCTGGAGATTGTTGCCAATGTAGAGGATCTGGTCACGGACCCGGAGGATGATGAGGATGATGATCAGATCCCGTATTGGGCAGAACTCTGGCCGGCCGCCCGGGGACTCGCCCAGTATATTTGGGAGAGAATCGATTTTCAGGGTGCCACCGTCCTGGAACTGGGAGCCGGTCTGGGGCTGCCGGGTCTGGTTGCTGCCTTAAAGGGCGGTTTGGTCACTTTTTCTGATTATATAGAAGAATCGCTGGATATTATCGCCAGGAATGCGCGGCGCAATGGGATTCAGCATGCTGCTTATCTGCTGGCTGACTGGCGTGATTTCCAATGTGAAAAGAAATTTGATTGGATTATCGGCTCTGATGTGCTGTACAATCCCACCTTAAACCCCTATGTTGCCGGTATTCTGGAGCGCAACCTGGCAGTAGGGGGACACCTGCTTTTTGCCCATCCCTCCCGTCCGGTTACTATGAAGTTTCTTGATGATATAAAGGGATCTTTAGGCTTGCAAGAGGAAAAAACCATTCAGGTGGTTACTGTGCAGGAACCTGGTGTGCCTGAATTCAATCAGGGGATAGATATTCATCATTTAACAAAAATATGAGTTGGTGTTGCAGATGCATTTTTTCATCATTTCTGTGGGGCAGATGAAAGAACCCTTTTATCTTGCTGCCCAGGAGGAGTACTGCAAAAGGCTGAGCAGATATGCTCGGGTCACTGTCCAGGAGGTTGCTGATGACCCTGTTCCTCGAGGAGAGAAGGACCGCCTGTATGTTAAAGAACGCCAGGGTGAAAGGCTGTTGAAAAAGGCACCCGGCTGTTTTTCTGTTGC
Organism: Clostridia bacterium DTU068; assembly: GCA_001513545.1. Lineage (GTDB taxonomy): Bacteria > Bacillota > DSM-12270 > Thermacetogeniales > Thermacetogeniaceae > DTU068. The sequence goes on from LFTQ01000048.1 coordinate 2,544, forward strand.
CGTGGACCCCCGTGGTAAGGCCCTTTCTTCTGAGGAATTGGCTTCCTGGATGGGTGAGCAGTTTAATTCCGGAAGAGGGGATATTGCCTTTTTTCTGGGGGGTACCCTGGGTCTGCCTGACTCTGTTCTGCATCAAGCTGATTATATCCTTTCCTTATCCCGCCTCACTTTCCCCCATCAGCTAGCCCGGGTAATTGTGCTGGAGCAGTTGTACCGGGCACTGCGCATCCTCAACCATGAACCCTACCATTATTAGAGGTCGGAAGCTGGAAGTCGGAGGTCGGAAAATGAATTAGAGGTCGGAAGCTGGAAGTCGGAGGTCGGAAAATGAATTAGAGGTCGGAAGCCGGAAGTCAGAAGTCAGAGAAGATGTTAGATGCCGGAGGCCGGAAGTCTGACTGTCTCTCCTTTTGGTCCCAAAATTTTAATAATATGTCTTACCTGGAAGGGGTTTCTGTTCTTTTGTCGAATTGCCAATTTTAGATGATCGTGGAAAGGGATGGCTGATTTGGCGAAAATCTGCACAGGAATCAAAGGTTTTGATAGCCTGTTTGATGGTGGGATCCTGGAAGGCAGCACTGTTCTGGTTGAGGGCATGCCTGGGGCAGGGAAGACCACTTTGGGTATGGAATTCATCTACCGGGGGATCAAAGATTATGGTGATCCCGGGCTTATAATAACCTTTGAACAGTTCCCAGAAACACTCTACCGGGATGCTTTAAGTTTGGGATGGGACCTGCAGGCATTAGAAAAGGAGAACAAACTGAGGGTCATCTGTACATCACCTGAAGTTGTCCTATTTCCTGAATCCAATTTTTTGGAGCAGGTAGTCAAAGAGACAGCTGCCAAAAGGGTGCTGGTGGATAGTATTTCTCATTTTTATCAGGTAGTGCATCATTCCCTGAAACTGAGGCGGTCTTTTTACTCTTTCTGTAACTGCCTTCACCGACTCCGCTTAACCTCTTTTCTGGTCAAAGAGTTGGAACAGGATAAGGAAAATCTCCATTCATTTGAAGAGTTTTTGGTAGATATCGTAGTGCGACTCCACTATGAGGCCAGGGATGGCCTGAAGCGCCAGCGCACAATTGAGGTAATAAAAAGCCGCGGACAATTTCACCTTTCTGGTAGGCATAGCTTTCAAATAAAAAAAGGGGGGACCCAAGTTTTCCCCTTTAGTTATCTGCCTGACATTCCATGCGGCATTTCCAAGGAATGTATACCCACAGGGATCAATGGATTTGACTTTTTATTAAGGAATGGACTGCCTCAGGGAACTACTGTGCTTGTAGCCGGAGAGACCGGAACTGGAAAATCAGTGCTGGGGCTTGAGTATTTGGTCAAAGGGGCACAACTCTATCAGGATAAGGGTCTTTATGTTTCCCTGGAGGAACCGCCGGAAAGAATCTTAATGATGGCCGCAGCATTCTCCTATGACCTGGAGGCCTTGATTAAGGAGGGCAATATACAGGTCATGTTCAGGCCATTTTTGAATACCCATCCTGATGAGCTGTGGATCGAACTAACCGATAAGATTAAGGAATACGGGATTAAACGCCTTGTTATCGACCCGCTGCCTGCGCTGATCAGCCGCATTGGAGATCTGTATGTGCTGCGAGAGAGAATCTATTACCTGACAGCCTATCTAAATAACCTGGGGTGTACCTCTTTTCTCCTCTATTCTTTAGACAATAATGGGAATGACCGGCAGTTCGGTATTGTCCAGTCTGTGGTTCAGGGTAGTGTGATCCTCAAATACAGCTGGTTTCAGAACAGGAGACAGCGTCAGTTAGAGATCCACAAACTGCGGGGGGGCGGTCATATCACCGGGAACCATATGTTTTGATCACCATGACCCAGGAAAACTGTATTTACCGCTATTATTGTGAAGTGGCAGTAAAGGATCGGCTTTTGTTCTGCTGTCCGCGCCTGGGAGCCTTACAGTCTGTATTAACCAATACTCTGGGCAGGACTTATTCCACAGAGATGAAATTGTTTGATCAAAAAACAGGGAAATGCCAGGGCCGCATTTTCCCTGTTAAGCGGCGGCTGCGGTCAGAGATGGTGCACAGTTCAGGAGATACACTGACCCTTGCTGGAGAAAGGGCGAT
>LFTQ01000031.1:0-3276 GCA_001513545.1 Clostridia bacterium DTU068
TTTATCAAGGATGGAGAGCTGTTTCATCAGCTTTACAAGGGTTCAATGTCCAATGAAGAGTTGTACCAAAAAATATCAGATACATTGACCCTGCTGGCCACAGGTGGTGTCCGCAGTGAATAGATTTTTTTATGCAAAGCTTGCTGTCAATAACATGAATAAGAATGCCCAGACCTATCTTCCCTACCTGCTGACTGGCATTTTTACAGTTATGATGTTTTATAATATGTCTTTTTTGGCGGTTGCCAAAGATATAGGCAGCCTCAGCGACAGCGCACAATTAAGAACTTTGTTATCCTTTGGAGCTGGGGTAATCGCTGTTTTTTCAGTGATATTTCTGTTTTATACCAACAGCTTTTTGATTAAACGTCGTAAAAAGGAGTTTGGCCTGTTTAACATTCTGGGCATGGAAAAGAAGCATATTGCCAGGATTATCCTTTGGGAAGCCCTGTTTACCGCAGTGATCAGCATCGTTGTGGGACTTGGGGCGGGAATTCTCTTCAGCAAGCTGATGATTCTACTGCTCTTTAAAATCATTACTTTCGAGGTGACCTTTGGCTTTGAAATACCGGTTGCCGCTGTCATTAATACATCTGTATTGTTTGGCGGGATTTTTTTGCTGAATCTTGTTTATAATGTTTTTCAAGTGCACCTATCCAAGCCGATCGAATTATTAAAGGGGAGCAGTGTTGGTGAAAAAGAACCGAAAACCAATTGGCTGATCGCCATCATCGGTGCAGTCTCCCTGGCTATCGCCTATTATATTGCCCTGACAACCGAGTCTCCCTTGGCAGCGCTGCAGCTCTTTTTTGTTGCTGTTGTTCTTGCCATGATAGGAACCTACTGCTTGTTTACTGCGGGAAGTATTGCACTGCTGAAAATGCTGCGCAAGAATAAAAGCTATTATTATCAGTTAAAACACTTTATTCCCGTTTCAGGCATGATCTATCGCATGAAACAAAACGCGGTAGGGCTTGCCAACATCTGCATCCTTTCTACAGCAGTGATTATCATGCTTTCCACAACTGTTTCCATGTATGTAGGGATGGAGGATCTTTTACGCACCCGCTATCCCAGAAATATTTTGGTGAGCGCCCGTAATGTTTCAGATGAGCAGGCGATCAAGCTGGATGCTGCCATTGAAAAGCAAGCATTAGAGGCTGGTCTTATTCCGAAGGATGTTATTCGCTATCGCTCTATGAGTTTTGCTGTAAGCCAAGATGGTGCCAGCTTTGCCCAAGACCATTCAAATAATTATGCAGCCGGTAATATTGCGATGGTGGTGTGTTTGACAGCTGATGAATACAACAGAATGGAGAATAAATCCGTGTCACTGGACAGTAGCGAGGCGCTACTCTATACCCTGAAGGGGGATATACCCGGTGATACTGTAAACTTTAATGGTTTTGAGCTATCCATCAAAGAGCGGTTGGACTCTTTGGAAACAGAGGACAAAATGTCTGCTTTATTGACCAACAGTTATTTTCTAATTGTGGATGATGTTGATACTATCAAGCAGATATATAATTCACTAAGCGGTAATCAGGGTGATATGGGTGAGCTTTCTTATTATTATGGTTTTGATGTTGCAGGTGACAAAGATGCCCAAATAAGCCTTGTCAGCGCACTTCAAAAAGCTCTTAAAGAGATTAATGCAGATTGTTATGTTGAGGGAGCAGAAAGCGCAAGGGCAGGCTTTTATTCCATCTATGGCGGGTTGTTTTTCCTGGGTATATTCTTAGGCCTGTTGTTTATTATGGCCACTGTTCTGATCATCTACTATAAACAGATTGCTGAAGGCTATGATGACCGGGGGCGGTTTGAGATTATGCAAAAGGTGGGTATGAGCCGTGACGAAGTTAAGCAGGCTATCAAAAGCCAGGTTTTGGCTGTGTTCTTCCTGCCCCTTGTGGCAGCGGTAATTCATATTGGGTTTGCCTTTAAAGTAATAACTAAAATGCTTGCAGTATTGAATCTGACCAATGTGCAGCTTTTTGCCGGCTGTACAGCTTTAACAATTTTGGTTTTCGCAGTTTTCTATGTCATCATCTACGGCCTGACTGCGAGAACTTATTATCATCTTGTGAGTCAATAATCCAATAACGTCACCCTGCTTCCCCTATTGACATAGGAATTTAAATATTATATTTTGTGCATAAACACAAAAGGGAGAGATCGCTGCTGCTGGAATTAAAAATCCTTGTGGAAAATCAGGTTAACCGAAGGGGCCTGCTCGCTGAGCACGGGTTGTCTATGTTAATAAATATAGATGACTTTTATGTGCTTTTCGATACAGGTCAAACAGATGTTTTTGCTTATAATGCTGAACAGGATGAGATCGATCTTCGGTGTGTAGATGTGGTGGTGTTAAGTCACGGTCATTATGACCACACAGGAGGACTCCCGGTTTTCTGCCGGCTTAACAAAGATGCACCGGTCTACATACATCAGGAAGCATTTTATGAAAGATTCAACAGCTCTCAAGGGGAGCCTTTGGATGAAAATATCGGTATTCCCTGGGTACGGGAAAATACGGATTATGATTATTTTAAACACAGGATTAGAACTCATACAGAACCGGTTCAGATTCAGAAAAATGTTGTATTGTCAGGTGAAGTTGTAAGAACTGTACACTTCGAGGATGATTTGCCTAATTTTCTTTTGAAAAAAGACGGAAAACTTGTTGAAGATAGGGTATGGGATGAGCAATTCCTGGTTGTGAAAGGGGATAAGGGTATCTATATTTTCGTTGGCTGCGGCCATCCAGGCATTATCAATTGTATTAAATCAGCAATGAACCTTTTTCCAAATGAGGAAATAGCCGCGGTCATAGGGGGTATGCATCTTAAAAATATTGGAAGTGCAAGGCTGGATGCGACCATACAGCAATTTAAGGAACTGGGAGTAAAAATGATTGCACCCCTTCACTGTACCGGCCTTCATGCTGTCTGGGAGATGAAAAAGCTTTTACAGGAAAGAATTACTGTTCCTGTTTGTGGAGATCATTTGGTTTTGGAAACGTGAATTTATGTTTGACATTTAGCAAAAGCAGTTGTATTATTAAAATGTGCATATGCACAAAATAAAATGAGGTGAAGTTAAGGGCATGCCGAGACGAAAAAAGTGCAGAAGGGTAGGGTTTATACCACCTAATCAGTTTTTTTATCCGCAGAACCGCAGTGAAGAACAGGTTACCCTTCAAATAGAAGAGCTTGAAGCCATCAGACTTTCCGATCTGGAGCAAATGGAGCAAAATGAAGCAGCAGAGATGATGAA
>LFTQ01000031.1:3323-5166 GCA_001513545.1 Clostridia bacterium DTU068
TGATCCATATCGGAGGCGGGCATTTTGAGCTGGCCGAGGGCGGTCAGGGCATGTGCCGCCGCAGAAGGTTCAGAGGCGGAAGATGATAAGGAGGTTATTGCCGTGCCATTTGGTGATGGAACAGGCCCTCTGGGCAAAGGAGCCGGTTCAGGCGGAGGCGGCCGAGGAGGAGCCGGACGAGGGAAAGGCAGATCTGCTACCGGCAGAGGGCGAGGCCAGATGAATCAGGCTGGTTCTGCAGAGGAATGTGTATGCCCTGCATGCGGTGCGAGGGTGCCGCATCAGCGGGGTGTACCCTGTACATCTATTAACTGCCCGAATTGTGGAGCAAAGATGGTAAGAAAATTATAATTATGAAGGAATTTGATAAAAAGGAGGTGGAACACATGCCAAGAGGAGATGGAACAGGGCCGCTGGGAATGGGACCAAGAACAGGTAGAGGTATGGGTTTCTGTGCAGGATTTCCTGTACCAGGCTATAGATCAGCTGGTTTTGGACGAGGCTTTGGTAGAGGCAGGGGATTCAAAAGAATGTTTTGCCACTGGTGGCCGTATTACGCACCCTATGGTTATCATCCGGCTGTTCCCCAGGCCCCCCAAGCTGTAGATCAAAAGGAAATGCTGCAGAGGGAGGCTCAGCTGTTGGAGGACCAGCTTAATCAGATCAGAGAGAGACTAAATCAGCTGGAAAGTGATAAATAACAGCAGATGTTATAACCCCTATGCAGCATTTCAAGGAAAGCGCACCTTGCCCAATTGATGTCAGCTTTCCTGAAAGATGATCGAAAAATTCTTGTTTAAGGAGCACCAAAAATAATTATGGTGCTCTTTTTTACTAGGGTATAATTACATTATATTTAATATTTAGTTGATTGAAAAGAGAGGGATTTTATGCAGACTTATTTCGAGTGTTTACCCTGTCTGCTGCGGCAGACAGTTGATGCTGCAAAAATGGTAACAGATTCTCCGGAAATTCAGGAGAAAATCCTGCGTTATGTGCTTGCTGAAATGTCCAGGATGGATATGAGTGAGCCATCACCATATATGGCTCAGGTTATATATCGCTATATTAGGAAGATTACCCAAGTAGATGATCCTTACCGGGAGATTAAAAAAGAGTTTAATGGATTGGCTTTGGCTATGCTGCCGGAAATGCGCAGTATAGTACAAAATGCGGAGGATCCTTTTGAAACCGCGGTTAAAATAGCTGTTGCAGGAAATATTATTGATTTCGGTCCCAAAGGGGATATCAGCCATCAAGAAGTTCGGGATACTGTACAGGATTGTATTAATCAGCCACTTGTATTTAACAGCAGTGATGAGCTGAAAAGGGAAATCCATAAGCGATCACGGATCCTATACCTTGGTGATAATGCAGGTGAGATCGTTTTTGATTATCTTCTGCTTGAGTTGATGCCCACAGAAAAGATCAGCTATGTGGTAAAAGGTCAGCCGATTATCAATGATGCAACTATGGAAGATGCTGTGGAGATCGGGATGACCGATTTAGTGCGGGTGATCGATAATGGAAGTGATGCACCGGGCACAATTTTAAAGAGCTGTTCACCGGAATTTTTGAAGGAATTCGAACAGGCAGACCTGATTATTGCCAAGGGGCAGGCAAATTATGAAACTTTAAGTCAGGTGAATGACAAAAACATCTTCTTTTTGCTGAAAGTAAAGTGTCCGGTGTTGGCTGAGGATGTGGGCTGTGAGCGGGGTGACCTGGTGCTAAAGTTCTTACAAGCCCAACAAAACACTGACTGGAAGCCGGCCAAAAATTGATGGTGCAAAAAATAAGGGTTGAACAATAAAAAGCAGCGGTTTTAAGTGCCGCTGCTTTT
>LFTQ01000083.1:0-743 GCA_001513545.1 Clostridia bacterium DTU068
GTCAACCTGTCCCGGTGACCGCGCGGAGGTACAGTCCTCCTGATCGGTCCGGTGCAGCAGCATCTGCCGTCAAAAAGTAATTTAGCAAGTCCACCTTCGGCGCAGGAAAGTTGGATTAAAGAACGCTAGAGGCCAAGGGTTGGGGAGATATCCTGCATCGCTTTCAGGGCGATTTCAAAGAATTCTTGTAGGGGAATACCCAGTTCCTCGATTCCGCGGATCTGTTCCCTATTGGCTCCCTTGGCGAATGACTTGTCTTTGAACTTCTTTTTGATGGATTTAACCTTGACTTCTGCAAGGGTGCGGGAGGGCATTACATAAGCTGTGGCAGTGATTAGCCCGGAAAGTGGGTCCGTATAGTAAAGGGCTTTGTCAAGGAGTGATGTGCGCTCCACTCCCTCATGGTTGTTGTGGGCTTTCACAGCATGCACCATTTCCTCATCAAGCCCCTCTTTTTCCAGCCATTCCGCAGCTACAAGGCTATGGCGGTCCGGGGCGTCTTTGGTCTCCTCGTAGTCTATGTCATGCAGCAGGCCGGTAAGGTACCATTTCTCCTCATCTTCCCCCAGCCGTTTGGCTAACCCTTCCATGATGGCAGCTGTAGCCACCATATGATTGATCAGCTCAGGGGTATGAACCTTTTCCTTGACCAATTTCAGTGCATCTTCCCTTGTCACATCGTTCACTCCTTGATCATTGTTAAATGAATATTACCAATATTATACCAAAAAATGAAGAAAACC
>LFTQ01000083.1:762-1723 GCA_001513545.1 Clostridia bacterium DTU068
GGTTCCACTGCACGAGAATCGAGCGGCGTCACCCGGCAGGACGGTCTGCGCGCAGCGTCATCGTCCGTTGCCGCGCGGGGAACGGTTCTGGCGATCGGTCCGATCGGTCAACCTGTCCCCCTGATCGCGCGGGGGGACAGTCCCAGTGATCGGGCCCGATCACTCAACCTGTCCCGGTGATCGGTCCGGTGATCGGTCATGGTGACAGGTCATCCTCGATGGGTGGCTCTGCCTGCTTTTCCTTGATGTTCACTGCGCCCGGCAGAACGGCCGTTATATCTTTTGCTGGGCTGACGGGAGTAAAAGAAGCTCAGAGCGATCCCTGCTGACTCCCAGGACTGCTGGCGCAGCTGGATCAGCAGCTGATCCAGGTGGGTGATGGTTTCCTTTCTCTCCTCCCATGCTTCTTTAATCCTGTGGTACAACTCTCCATCCTGCAAGTCATCCAGGGTGCCGGCAGATGTCTGTCCGGTCATCTCCAAAAATCTCGATATTTTATTATCAAGGGCAACACCCACACAGGGTGTGCGCATCACAGAAGCCATCATCAAAGCGGGAAGTTTCATCCCCAACAGCAGATCGAGCTCTCCCAGCAGGCTGAAACATTCTACCAGGGAGAGTTTTTCTTTCAGCAGAAGATTTTTCTGCTGCATGATCCAGCTGACCTCCTGGCAGACATGTATGTCTGCAGCAAAATCAAAGGGAATGAAAAGGACATCCCATCCATCCTGAACCAAACGGTCGGCAGCAGATGCAATGGTTTTCTTGTATTGCTCATTGTCCTCTATATTCTGGAGAATAACACCCAACAGAGGTCTCTGTTCCCCTGCGGCTGCTTCACTGTCCTTTACTGTTGCTGACGTTTGAGCTGACTGGGGCGCGGTTGTGGAGGCCTGGATTGCGGAGCCTTGCTGGGCTGCTGAGGAGTCCTGTTTTCTGGCCGGAGTCCCCTGCTTTTCGC
>LFTQ01000083.1:1830-19344 GCA_001513545.1 Clostridia bacterium DTU068
GTTCCACAGGGTTTTCTTTTGTTGTATCTGCTGTGTTGTCTGCATTATTCTCAATAATCATTCTCTGTACGGCTGTGCCATCGATCCCGATGTCAGGGGAATCGGGCAGTGACTGGGAGCGTATCCTATCCAACAGGGTGCGTCCCAGCTCTCTATCAAATTGGGCAGGATTGATGGTAAACACCGGGTCTGCGGTCACCACAACAGGAGGATGGTCAACCCCTATTTCCAGAAGGGTTTCTTTTGACAGCCCATCCCGTACGGTGATCAGGTCGATTTTGTTGCAGGCTGAGCGCACCAGTTTGCGTCCCAGAAGGGATTTAAGCGGACCCACTCCCTGGCCGTAAGAGACCACCGGTTTGCCGAAAAACCTGGCTAGAGCCAGAATTCCGAAATGGCTGATCAGCGGCCATATCCCCTGGTCATCCCTGATGTTCCCTTCGCTCAAAATCATGTCCGCGTGCAGGAGAGAATAAACAAGCTGAAACGGGTTCCAGCGGTTAGCTGTACGCACTTCGGGCAATTGGCCTGTTTTTCGCTGCCCATGGGAAAATACCGTTATCTCTAAACCTGGTGAGAGCGCCCGCAGAGCCGCAACAACAGCTGTGAGCTCCGCTTCCTCATATGGATTGTTGGTGCTGTAGCAGCCTGCCACCGCAACCCGCAGCATATTACCACACCTTTCTTTAATTGGAGTGATGGAACTCAGTGCTCAATTTGTTGGTCTGTGTTTGGTTGAATCGTCTCCCGCTCTTGCAATGATGATCAATGAACAGGGTCAGTGCTCGATTTATTGCCATGGTTTGGTTGAAGTGTTAAAGCTCTGTTTATGGAAGACATTTCGTTTAATGTCTTTTATTTAATGTCTTTTATTTAAGGATTTTTATAAGGACGTTATACTTCATTAAATTCTACAATCTCAATTAAAGTCCTTCCTGTTTTATGGAAAAATCAGGAGGGCAGCAATTACCTATGGTTAAGGCATAATACCTGCATGGGTTGCTGCCTGACAGGGATATTCTGGGATGTTCAAGGTTTGGCTAAGAATCAATATTACGGCAAACCAGGCAATTGACAAGGGTATTCTGGAATATTCAAGGGGTAAAACAACAGCCGGCACAGGGGGACGGGGATGTTCTACGGTGATCTAGGTAATCGCGATGGTCGCCGTGATCGGTCAACCTGTCCCCTCGCGCGATCAGGGGGACAGTCCCGGTGATCGGGTCCGATCACCCAACCTGTCCCTGTGATCGCGGTGATCGGTCTGATCGGTCGGTGATCAGTTTTATTTGGCCAACATCCCCTCAAAAAAGATGGCAATTCCCCTGTGAAAGCGCTCCAGGGTTACAGCATCCTTATTTTTCCCATTGAGTAGAGGAGTGCACAAAGCATTTAAAACTCCCAGCAGCACCTCGGCTGCCAAACGGGGATCCACCAGCCGAAACTCCCCTTCTGCTATCCCCTGTCTGATCAAGGAAGAAAACATGGCAATGCGCCGCTCCCGCAGCCCTAGCAGCCACTGGCGCGCCCAGGGGGTCTCGTTGTATTCATCTGCCAGCAGGCGAGCGGTAAAGGTGTGTTCTTTGACGAAGTTGAAATGGGCAGTTCCAATAGCTGTGAGCACATCTCTTACCGAGCAGGGCTGCCTGAGCCGGCCTTTCATGGCATCCAGATAACTTTCCAGCCCGGCCTTGAGAGTCTGCCGGAAGATTTCGTCCTTGCTGCCGAAGTACTCATATACAGTGCTCTTGCCGATCCCCGCCCGTTTAGCCACCTCTTCAACAGTGGCAGCAGAAAACCCCTTTTCAGCAAAGAGTGCCTCTGCTGCGTTCAGAATCCGCTCCCTTTTTGATGCCATAAAAACACCTCCAATATCTTTATCGGACGAGTTTGTCGGAGACTTTTCCGGTAATAACGAGCAATGTTTTGTATCCTCTCTATACTTCATTTCGCAAGGCTGCTTAGAAGTCGTAGGCCGCTCGGAAACCTTCAATTCTAGGTTTAGGTCTGCAGCTAAAAATAGTTCCAAGTCCGCAGTCCGCAAGGCTCCGAGAGCTTCAGCCCAGGCTTAGGCCTGTAGCCAAAAACGGCTCCAAGTCTGCAAGTCTGCTCTAAAGTCCGCAAGGCCTTACTGATTTTTGCCGACCATAAGGTCGGCCTTTGATTATTTTACCTTTAATAAATGTTGTTGTCAATTATTGCCAGTTGTTTTTCATATTGCCTTAACAACCGTCCACACAACGTGATCAGGGGTACGGGTTCAAGCAAGCGGTTTTCGCTACTGGGGGGCTCGAGCGGCATCGCGGAGGGGGGGATTGTCCTTTCGCTACTGGTCGCGCGGAGGGACAGTCCCCCTGATCGGTCCTGTTCGGTCAACCTGTCCCACTGATCGCGCGGCGGGACTGTCCCAGTGATCGGCGGGGATAAAAAGGGGGCTGCGGAAGAAAAATAACCCTGGAGCATTATAACCGGGAGGTTTTTAAATGGAAGAAAAAACAGTGGAACTGCTGAAAACTTTGACCGAAACACCAGGGGTCTCCGGTTTTGAAGGCCCTATCAGGAAGGTTTTAAAAGAATACCTTGCTCCATTGTCAACAGAACTTACTACAGATCACCTGGGGAGTTTGGTGGCTATCAAAAGGGGCACAGATGAACATCCCAGGGTTATGGTGGCTGCCCATATGGATGAGGTGGGTTTTCTCATCACTAGGGTCACTGATGATGGTTTTATCAAGTTCCAGCCTTTGGGGGGTTGGTGGGAGCAGGTGCTTCTCGCCCAGCGAGTGGAGATCCTTACCGGCAGCGGCAGGGTTGTCGGGGTAATCGGGGCAAAATCTCCCCATATCCTGACTGCTGAGGAAAGGGCAAAGCCGGTGAAGCTGAAAACCATGTATATCGATATCGGCTCAACAAGCAAGGAGGAAACGGAAAAGGCCGGTGTAAAACAGGGTGACCCCGCTGTCCCCTTCAGTTCTTTCCATATCTGTGAAAATGGGAAGTCTTTTATGGCCAAGGCGCTGGACGACCGGGTGGGATGCGCTCTGGTGGTGCAGTTGTTTCAGGAACTGCAGCAGATTCAGCACCCCAGCACCTTCTACGGTGTGATGACCGTCCAGGAGGAGGTTGGCCTGAGGGGTGCTACCACAAGTGTCGATGTGGTACGGCCGGACCTTGCCCTGGTGGTGGATGTTTCTGTGGCCACCGATACACCAGGGGGCGGAGATATAGAAGTTGCTCCCCGCACATTTTTAGGAAAAGGCCCTGTCATCGGTTTCTATGATGCCAGCATGATCCCTCACACAGCTTTCCGTAATCTAGTGGTTAAGGTTGCCGAGGAGAACAATATCCCCTATCAGGTGGATGTGATGGCAGGAGGGGGAACAGATGCGGGTAAAATTCATTTGTTCCGTCAGGGTGTCCCATCGGTGGTGATCGGGATCCCGGTTCGCTATATCCATGATCATACTGGAGTGGCTCATGTGGATGACTATAATAATGCCCTGAGGCTGCTGGTGGCACTGGCCAGGATTGTTGACAAACAGGTGCTCCAAGAACTGCAGGACAACCTGTAAGCTCAAGGAGGCGCCGATCGGGGGGTCGCGCGGCGGGACAGGTTGGGTGATCGCGCGGTCAACCTGTCCCGATGATCGGCGCTGATCGGGCCCGATCGGTCTTCATTTAGTCCTGTAATAGCGGGCAAGGAAATCTTCAAGGAGTTCTTTGTTCTTTTCGATGATTTTTACCCAGGCATTGAGGGCGTATTCCCCCTCTTCGGTTATCTCATAAAAGCGGCGGGGCATGCCGGAATCCGCCAATTCCCAGCGTGATCTGACAAATCCTTCATGCTCCATGCGACGCAGGTTACGGTACACAGCTCCGGGGTCAGGCACACTTTCAAAACCAAGGGTGGAAAACATCTCGATCAGCTCATATCCGTAAGCCCGCCTGTCTCTGAGAAAAAGAAGCAGGCAGGGTTCAATGAATTTACGCAACCCCACCGGGCAGCGCATGCCTTCTGATAAGGCACCCGGCATACCAGGCCATCCATCAAACATTTAACAAACCCCTCCCGATTATCCATTTCCAAGGGTTCTCGAGCCTCTTTTATAAAGTTGGCCTCATTACTCCCAATCGGACATAAAAGCCCAAACCGTTGTAACCACTCCATATCCAATGCTGTTTCGTCAACTCCCAATCTGACGTAGAAGCCCATAACCCATAAAACCAACACACCTCTTCATAGGGCTTCCCCCTTCGATCCGATAAAGAGACCCAGAGACTTATCTATTATGCGATAATATTTGCGCCTACCCCCCTCCCGCTCCGATAAAGAGGTCTAGAGACCCAGTTCTTACGGCTATTGCGGAGGTTGGTTGTAGGAGACTGTATTATCTTACTTCTTGAAAGCTGGCTTTTTAAGTGTTTTGTTAAAATTGTAACACAATATTAGCAGGAAATTCTTTTAATAATGCAACCGTTCAATAAAGTGGACGGCCTCCTCAATGTTGCTGTGCTTCAATTGCTGCACTTCAAAGCTGTTGCGTTTCAAAGTTGCTGCACTTCACTCATCTCTCATATAAAAAGTAGGTTAAAAGATAGGTTTTCCCGGTAGGGTTCCCATCCTCATCATCCTCACCCCGGCATAAAAGGTAGTTAAAAGATAGGTTTCCCCGCAATTTGTCTTTGTCATAGCAATCAAATATCAAAAGTGCTATTTCAACAATTATTGTCAAACCTTTTTGGTGAATGTATAATATATGTTGACGACATATATATGCCGCCAATATTACCCAACTTGTAGGAGAACAATTCTTCCAAACTAAATACTCTGCCACTGTACTTTGCCACGAAACAAGTGCACCACACCGCATTAGGCTGAAACACAAACTTGCATTTGTTCATTCTTGTCTACATTAAGGTTACTTTCACATGGGAGGAGGTGTCAAGATGAGTGATGCGCAAGAAAAAATTTCTATGTTGCAGCAGGGGCAAAAAGTGCTAAAGGAAAAACTGCCCGGTGTGATGAATAGTTTTATGGGCGTTTCCCAATCAGTAATGCAGGATGGAAAACTATCAAAAAGGGAAAAACAGCTGATTGCAATAGCTGTAACTGTTGCCATCCACTGCGAAACATGAATTGCCCACCATGTCAAGCAGGGGCTTGATATCGGGCTTTCTGTTGAAGAAATATTAGAGGCGTGCAGTGTGCCTATTATGACGGGGGGAGGCCCGTCTATTGCCTCTACTTCTTATTTGATAAAAACACTGAAGGAATTGGGAGCAATGGATTAATGCCAGCTAGCATCAATATTATTGTTTTAGTTTTGAGGAGGGGTTGTCATGCTCTGTGAAAAATGTAAAGCAGATGTTCCGGAGGAAGAGATGTTCCAATTCGGGGGGCAAAAGCTTTGTGAGGACTGTTATATTGAGATAATGTCACGCCCCAAACCCTGTGATCCAGGCGCTGTTTCTGCAGCCAAAGCCGCTAGGGAGCTGCAGGGGCATAAAGGCACAAAGGGCCTTACTCCAATCCAGAAGAAGATTTACGACTACCTGAAGAAAAAGGGCAGTGTTCAGCGGGAGGAACTGGCTGAATATATGAATATGACTTTAGATGAACTGCAGGGGCATTTTGCCGTGCTGCGCCACTGCGAATTAGCCCGGGGTTTTAAAGAGGATAACAAATATTACTTTACCTTGATGGATAAATAAAAGCCCGATCAGGCCCGATCAGGGACAGACCGATCACAGGGACAGGTTGAGTGATCGGGCCGATCACCGCGGATCACCGGGATAGTTCCCCAGATTGGTCCGATCATCGGACCTGTCCCCCCGCGCGATCGGGGGGACAGGTTTGCCGCCAGCCGAAGAGACAGTAACGCGGCAGACTAAATAACTATACTCATCTTTTCTCCGACTTCAATTGTATCGCCTGGAAATTGTCTGCATCGGGGGCATTGCTGACTATTCCCTTACCGCAGCTTACCCACTCTTTTCCAACGACAAACCGCCAACTACCAACTAGTCAAGCTTGCTTTTTTGCTTTATTTATACTAGTAAGTCACCTATCCAGACATCCGGCCTCATAAGGCCAGTTCTTTTCCAAAATCCTAATAATGCCCAATCTTTCCAGTTAACCCGCGTGCCTTCCGGCCTCACGAAGACAGTTCTCTTCCGAAATCCACTTCTGGTTTCCCACATCTGTTGGTAGAAGTTCAGGACATGGTAACCCTATGTCAGATTGTGCGTATAATCGTTTGCTGCAGACTGACACCACAACATATGGCGTAACAAGCGATAAACAAGTCCACATAAAGTGTTAAACAATTACGATAACGGGGTTTCACACAGTCTGACGCCCTCTTTTCCGCGGTATAAAAGCGGAAAGAATCTAACTCAATGATCCCTAGATGGAATTTGTTTAACCAAACATCCATGCCCCATTCTCATTATTCAGCAGGCAACTTGGTACTCTAAAATTGTCGTGATTGAACTTCAAGCCACTTTTTGTTGTACCATTTGCTTACTTTGCTAGTCTCGACACCAAGAAGATATAAGCGTGGACGGTTTCTGTGTGGGCGCCCTGCAGATGCGGTGAGGATAACCGTTCCCGTGTTATTCAAGTCTGACAATATCTGTATTGTTACCGGCTGATTCAAGTGAAAATAACCGTTCCTTTGTTGTTCAAGAGGATAGAGAAATTGTAAGATGCCAGCCATGCGAGGTGAGGGTAACCGTTCCCACGTTGTTCAAGGGGCAAAGAAAGCGTAAGATGCCAGCCATGCAAAGTGAGGTTAATCGTTCCCACCCGGTTCAGAAAATAAAAATGGAGCGGGAAACGGGATTCGAACCCGCGACACCCGGCTTGGGAAGCCGGTGCTCTACCACTGAGCTACTCCCGCTCACTCCGTAGAATTATTATAACGAATGGATTTTAGTTTGGCAAGGTCTTTAACAGTTCTGGCTTCTTTTTTTCCAAAACCCTTTTTCCAAAACCCATTTGACACCCCTGCCTACCATATCCCCTATGTATTCGAACTGCTCTAAATAAAGCAGATCTGGTTGTGAACGAAGGACTAGTCAACCTGTCCCCGTGATCGGTCCTACAGCAAAACTGTCCCCTTGATCCCGTAGCGGGAATCCCCTTTGTGCTAACAGCTGGTGCTAATCCCGCTGTTTAGTGGTATAATTATACGAAAATTTAGAAGCAGGGGAGAACAGGTTTTGTTAGGAACTATCGTCAATGCTGGAGCAATTATTTTAGGAGCTTTGTTGGGTAATCTTTTAAAGGGTGGGTTCCCTGAGAAATACAAGTCGGTGATTATGCAGGGGGTCAGTCTCACTGTTATTCTGATCGGCCTTTCCATGGCACTGCAAACCGAGAGTATACTAGTGCTTACTTTAAGCATTGTGACCGGGGGAATACTCGGTGAGGCTTTGAGGCTCGAAGACCGGCTGGACAGCCTTGGCAGGAAGTTGGAGCAACGTTTTGCTGGTGGGTGTGAAAGCAGTCAGGGAAGCGTTATTGTTGAGGGCGGCGGTAATGTAGAGAGTGGCCGTGAATCAGGCTTGTCCCGCCAGGCGGTTGGAAGTAAATGCGGCAGCAATGTAGAGAGTGGTCTTGAAGGCGCAAGTGATGTGGGTTACGGTTATAAAGAGGATGGGCATCAGGCCTGTACTCATAAGGGGCACAGTCAAAGAGAGGACGGCCATCAGACCTGTGCTTATGAGGGATGCAGTCAAAGTGAGGATGGCCATGGGGACAGCTTTGCAAGTGCCGGGAATGCCGGCCAAAATGCGGAGAGCGGCCTTGTGGAAAGTGAAGACAGCAGCAAAGGCGGCCTTTTTATCAAGGGCTTTGTGACCGGGAGCCTTGTTTTTTGTGTCGGAGCTATGGCCATTATGGGATCTCTGGAGAGCGGGCTGACCGGGCGCCATACAACCCTTTTCATCAAATCTATCCTTGACGGGGTGACATCTACTGTTTTTGCTTCCACAATGGGGATCGGGGTTGCTTTTTCCGCACTGCCGGTGTTCCTTTATCAGGGGGCAATTACTCTTGCTGCAGTCTATGTTAAGCCTCTTCTCACCGATGCCATGATTACGGAAATGACCGCTGTGGGCGGCCTGCTCATCTTCGGCATCGGGCTAAATCTGCTGACAGATAAATTGCACATCAAAGTAGGAAACCTTCTGCCCGCTATTTTCGTCGCTATTTTCTTTGTGATAATACTGGGCAAGTTTTCATTATAAAACGGGAGATTATAAAACGGGAGCAGGACAGTCACTCAATACAATGCTCTAATCAACCTCTGGGTAAATATTTACTATAAAAAAACGGGTGCGGAGGCGCTGCGCGGGTAGGCGAACGCAGTGGAAAACGGAAACAGTTCTTTAGCAGGAGTTATCCCTAGCGGGGGTAATCCTGCTGTAGAGTGTGTCAATGAGTCAAGGGGACATGAGTCAAGGGGACAGGCACTTTGACTCACTGCTGTCACGTGTGTACATGATGACACGACCCCCGTCCCCCTGTCACATCTGACGCGCCCCCCGTCCCCCTGTCACACCCCTGTCACATGGATTATTATATAAATGATAGACCACAAAAATCCCTTGGGGACTGTCTCCTAGAGATTACATACAACATAAATTTCCAGCTTAAAAAACAGGGGATTTTAACCGTCCCCAAAGTGTATACCACAAAGGGGTCACTCCAGTTCTGCCGCACCAGGGGGTTGTGGAGCTGGCTGGTCAGGGTGGAACAACCGCAATGGAGGACGGTTCTGAAGCACGGTTTCCGCCCGGCGGAATGGTTCTGGTGGTCGTGCGGCGTCGCGCGGGCGGACAGATCGCGCGGCATGACAGTCCCTGTGATCGGCCCGATCAGTCAACCTGTCCCCCTGATCGCGCGGCGGGACTGTCCCCCTGATCGGTCCGTTCAGTCAACCTGGTCCCCTGATCGGTCGCTTTCCCATTTTACTTCCATCTCTCCCTTTTAAAGGATTATTGCTCATCTTTGTAGAATAATGACAGCAATACTATTATGGGGGTGTTATCGTGTTTTCCAAAATCACAACGGCTATCTGTCTCAAAAACCACCCTGTGGCAGTTCTCTGGTCTGATAAGTTTCCCACCAGCGCCATTATTCCCGGCAAAAAGCATGAGGATAACTGTGTTGTGGCCCTAGCCCGCAGAGTTGCTGATGAAGGAGTAACCGCTGCTATCGGCAGAGACAATTACGGGTGCAGGGGTGCAGGATTTCACCTGGGATTTGTCGACAAGCTTTTCCCTAATTACCATTACTTCCTTTCCTGTGGTATCCCGGGCAAAGTGCGGGGTGAGGGTTATAAAAAGACCCCGGAACTGGTGGAAGCCATGATGAAAGAATATAAACCACTCGAGGCACCCGCTGACTACTGCATTATGAAGCCGGTTTCCCTATTGTCATCGGAGGAGCAGCCTGAAACTGTGTTTTTCCTGGTCAATCCGGATCAGCTCTCAGCTTTAATTGTGCTTGCCAATTATGATCTGGTGGGAAATGACGGAGTTTTCACCCCCTTCGGTTCAGGGTGCAGCAGCATTATCCAGCTCCCCCGTATAGAAAATCAGGGCAGGAAGAGAGGAGTTGTTGCGCTGACCGACATCTCAGTACGGGGTCTTCTTCCTGAAAATATTCTGGGTTTTGCAGTTCCTTTCCAGCGAGCGCTGGTAATGGAAGAAAATGTGCCGGGGAGTTTCCTGGAGCGGGAGGATTGGTTGGAGGTCCGAAAAAGACTTTAATGACGTTGGCAGTGCTGTCCTGTAGCACCCCGGACGTTTTTTGATAAGAGGCCGATGGCGAGCAAGCCGGGCAGCAAACAGGTCCTGTAGCACCCTGGATGTTTTTCAAGATAATTTTCTTCAGGATGATTTTAGGCCGGCCTTAATAGTATTCTCAATTTTTAAGTGCATGCTGCTTTCATCCTCTTCTCGCGGTCGGCTTTAGAGAGTATATGGCAAATAGCACAGAGAAAGTTTGTGAGAATATGCCTCGAATTGGAAGAAGGTTGAGTTCAACCGGTATATACCATGTTGTGGTCAGAGGGATCAACCGGCAGGATATTTTCCACGACAAAAGCGACTTTATCAAATATCTTGACAATTTGAATAATATAATGTCGAACAGCGATTGCCGCTTGTTAGGATACTGCTTGATGAAAAATCATGTTCACCTGCTGGTTGATACAGGCATGAATCCTTCCGGCATCTCGGAGATTATGCAGCGCCTGGGTACCAGCTACGCCCAGTGGTATAACCGGAAATATGAGCGATGCGGGCATGTTTTTCAGAATCGATTTAGAAGCGAAACAATTGAAAATGAGCAGTATTTGCTTACTGTCATCAGGTATATTCAACTAAACCCGGTGAAGGCAGGAATCGTCAAAAAAGCTGAGGTTTACCCCTGGAGCAGTTGCAGAATTTACTATGGCAGCAGGGATTATCTTTCTGAATTGATCGATACCCGGCGAATTTTGGATCATTTTGCCGATACTAATGAAAAGGCGATACACCTGTTTCGGCGGTTTATGGAAGAACCTAATGATGACAGTTGCCTCGATGATATCGAAACCAACCAGATAACAGATTCCGCTGCTGGCAAAATTATCACAGAGGTTTTGCACAATCACCCGGTGAATATTTTACATCAGATGCCTAATGATAAGCGTGACAAGATATTGAGGTATTTAAAATGTGAAAAGGGTTTAGGTGTCAGGCAAATAACACGCTTAACAGGCTTAAGTTATTGGACCGTCTATAAGGCTTGATTAAATCATGCCCGGTAGGCGGTTGCCGCGTGGGACTGGTACTCGTGGTGGAGGTCTGTGCGGTGAGTCGTCCATGTGGGGAAAGTTCGTGTGGGACTTCGCCTCGTGAAGGAGGTCTGCGCCGGTCTCGTCCTCGTGGGGGAGGTACTAGTCGTCTGCGCGATTGGACGGTGTCTGCACCGGTGGGATGGTGCATTTCCGTGCCTCACCGGGCGGGACGGTGCTCCTCCGGATCGCGCGGCGGGATTGTCCCGGTGATCGGCCCGATCAGTCAACCTGTCCCACTGATCGATTTTGTTCGGTCAACTTGCCCCCTTGATCGCGCGGGGGGACTGTCCCGGTGATCGGTCGCCCCCCTGATCGCGGTAATTATTTTTTAGAGAGTGGTGGTAGCATTATTAGAAAATGGTTGTTAATCATTATTTTTCTTATCGGCGCAGCTATACTGACAGGGTACCTGCTGGCAAACGGATTTAATTGGCCATTCCCCAAGAAATCCGCGCAACAACAGCAGAATAATAACGCAGGAGAACAACAAGAAAAGCCGGATCCCATTAAAGAACAGCTGGACAGCCTGACTCTTGAGGAAAAAATCGGCCAAATGGTAATGGTGGGCATTGAAGGTAATGTGCTCGGTGATGACGCAAGACAAATGATCCAACAGCATCATGTAGGCGGCATCATCCTTTTTAAGCGCAATATCGACAACCCGGTACAAACGCTGTCTTTGATTAATGAGCTGAAAAAGATCAATTCGGCCAATAAAATACCACTGTTTTTGTCGGTTGATGAAGAAGGCGGACGGGTTTCGAGAATGCCCGAACAGTTGAAGAAGCTGCCCTCCAGCCGAAGGATCGGAGAGATCAACGACAATAAGTTATCTTTTGAAATAGGCAGACTGCTGGGGCAAGAATTGAAAGCCTTCGGCTTTAATATGGATTTTGCACCTGTCCTGGATATCAACAGCGATCCTAATAACCCTGTGATCGGTGATCGCTCTTTTGGCACAACCCCGGATCTAGTCAGCAGATTGGGAATCCAAACAATGAAGGGGATACAGTCGCAGAATGTGATCTCTGTTGTGAAGCATTTTCCGGGGCATGGGGATACATCAGTGGATTCTCATATCGGGCTACCCTCTGTTTACCACGATTACGAAAGGCTGAAAAACTTCGAATTGATACCCTTTGCCAATGCGGTAAAAAACAAGGCTGATGCTGTGATGATAGCGCATATTTTACTGCCTAACATAGATCCCGAGCATCCGGCCTCACTTTCCCGTGCTGTCATTACTGATGTTTTAAGGAAGGATTTAAACTTCCAGGGCATTGTTATCACAGATGATCTGACAATGGGGGCCATCACCAATAATTATGATTTAGGGGAAGCAGCGGTGAAAGCGGTCACTGCAGGTAGTGATATTGTTTTGGTGTGTCATTCCTTGGAAATGGAGATGCAAGTGATCAATGCCTTAACAAACGCTGTGGAAGCAGGCCAGATTTCCACAGAAAGAATAGATGAGAGTGTTTACAGAATATTAAAACTGAAACAAAAGTACCAGTTGACCGATGAGCCGGTGGAAAGCATCGACATTGATCAGATCAACAGGGATATTGAACAGGTTCTATCTCAGTTTTAAGTAATCGAGCGGTGGGACTGTTCTACTGTTCGGTTTTCGGGGACGGCCGCGTGAGTCAGTGAGTCAGGGGGACAGGCACTTTGACTCACTGCTGTGACATGTGTGCATGATGACACGACCCCCGCCCCCCTGTCACACACCCCTGTCACAGTGTTTTTAAGCAATAAAGCAAGCTTGGCACCGAGTAGCCGCGGCACCAAGTGACCTGGCCCAAGTGGTGTGCTCGCAGATTGGGTGAGCAGGACCGGTTCTGGTTTGATATAATATATTTAATACTAATTACTATTTAGGGGGATGTTCTTGAAAAACCAGTGGGTAAATGCTCTGCGGTCTGGTGATAATGTCTCCAGTTATTTCGGTGTTTTTGATCTGAATATCGGCACAACCAAAACTGGGGCCAAGTTTTTGAAGATCCGTCTGGGTGATAGAACTGGGACTGTTGAGGGACGGGTTTGGGATTCCGCTCTAGCAGAGGATCTCTACCAGACCCTCGCCCTTGGGGATATTGTCATTGTCCAGGGCACGGTAACCGAGTTCAACGGGCTCCAGGTTAACCTGGATACCTGCATCAAAGTGGAAAAGGAACATGTTGAATTAAATGATTTTAGACCATGTACAGAAAAAGATATTTCTGTTATGCTTGATGATTTTATTGAGCTTTTAGCAACGGTTACAACTCCCCCACTTAAAGGTCTTTTAGAAACAATTTTTGATTCTGACTTTTTAACTGAGTTCAGTACAGCAGCCGCTGCCAAAACCATCCACCATGCCTATGGAGGGGGTTTGCTCGAGCATACATTAGAAGTAATGCACTACTGTTGTCAAGTTTGTGAAATCCAGGGTGAGGGGATTAACAGGGACCTGCTCCTCACTGGTGCAGCCCTGCATGATATCGGTAAACTATGGGAATACGACCAGGAAGGGCTTTCTTTCAACCGAACGGAAGAGGGAAAGCTGTTGGGCGGACACGTTATTTTGGGTTATGATTTTGTGCAGAAAAAAATCGATTTGGTGAATGGTTTCCCCAAAAAATTGGCACTGCACCTGTCCCACCTGATTTTATCCCACCACGGCCAGAAGGAATGGGGTGCAGTGGAGGAACCCCATACCCTGGAAGCCGTAGCCTTGCATTATGCTGATCTGTTGTCGGCCCGCGTGAACCAAGTAAGCCAGCTGATCAAGTCACACAGCGGCAGTGAGCAGTGGACCAATTACGACCGCAATCTGGGACGGAGCATTTATGTCCCTGAGGTGATAAAAAAAGGGCTGAAAAGGGAAAAGTCTTCTTAACTATCAGCGGTTTTCAAGAGCTTTTATCAGTCTTCAGCAGTTTTCAGCAGCTTTCAGCGCCTTAAGCGGCTTTCAGCAAAGCCCGATTGAAAAGCCTGATTGAGCCAACCGCGGGGACTGCCTCCTATGATAGATCTTAGCGGAATACCGTATGGACACTTGTAATAAGGCCAGGGACTGTCAGATCGCGCGGCTGATCGCGTGGAGGGACAGTCCCAGTGATCGGTCCGATCAGTCAACCTGTCCCCCTGATCGCACGGGGGGACTGTCCCGGTGATCGGCCCCCATTTATCAGCCCCTTAAACAGTACTATTTCTAAAAACCCCTGCTCAAAAAAAGGGATATAATTTTACAGCCAAGGGGACAATAATCATTAGGACAAAAGCAATGGAAGTATTTTTCCAGGGAAATATTCATGTCACCATTATTTAAAAATTAAACCGACCATCCGGAGGAACTATCCCTTCGGCTGGTGGCAGACCCCTGGTCGCGCTGATCGGGTTTCGGAAACGACACGCTTGGGGACACATCACGCCCTGGGACGGTATTGAGTCACCCCTGAATCGGTTAGGTGAGGGCAATCTGTGAGTCAAGGGGACGAGTCAATGAGTTAGTGAGTCAGGGGGACGGTGACTTTGACTCACCGCTGTGACATCTATGCGTGATGACACGACCCCCGTCCCCTTGTCACACCCTTGTCACACGGTCCGATCAGTCAACCTGTCCCTGGTGATCGCGCGGGGGATCTGTCCCCCTGATCGGTCCTGATCGGTCGGTGATCGGTTGGGCACTGGCCGGTGGTCGGTAGAAAGGCATTTATATGGAATCAGCTGTTTTAGATCAAACAGTAGAAATAAATCTTCTTCCTCTACTGGGGAGGGTTGAACAGCGGCTGCATGAAGTAGCTGTTGCCCCCAACAAAATTGGCGAACTGGTTTCTCACACTATTAAGGCAGGAGGCAAGCGCCTGCGCCCACTCCTGGTGCTCCTTTCCGCATGGAGAGATGATACAAACTGGGAACCGGTGATCGATGTGGCCACAGCAGCAGAGTTGCTGCACACCGCCTCTTTGATTCACGATGATATTATCGATCGGGCCGAATCAAGGCGCGGCCTGCCAACTATCAGTAAACTGTACGGCAACCATACTGCAGTGATGGCTGGAGATTACCTTTTCGCCAGGGCAATTACCCTCCTCAGCAAAAACAACACAAGTCGCGCTCTGCCTTTATTGGCGGAGTCAATTCAATCTATGTGTGAAGGGATCATTGAGGAAGCTGCCAGCCTCTTCGATTACCGGGTTAATGAAGAGGATTATCTATCCCGCATCTACAAGAAAACAGCTTCTCTGGTTGCAGCCTGCTGTGGGAGCGGAGCACTGGTTAGTGGCGCCCCCCAGGA
The DNA here is from genome assembly GCA_001513545.1 of Clostridia bacterium DTU068. GTDB lineage: Bacteria > Bacillota > DSM-12270 > Thermacetogeniales > Thermacetogeniaceae > DTU068. Next base: position 16,966 of record LFTQ01000083.1, read on the forward strand.
AGAGGTGGCTACAATGATGGACTATGGCCGCTATTTAGGCCTTTCTTATCAGATTGTGGATGACATCCTGGACTTTATTTCAGATGATGAAACTTTAGGAAAACCCGCAGGCTCCGATCTTTCACAGGGGATTTTGACACTTCCTGTTATCTATCTGCTTGAGCATCCCCATTGTAGAGGCCGCATCAAAGAAATACTGGCAAAACACAGCTGCACTACTGCAGATATTGACTATGTCAGGAATGCCGCTTATCAAAACGCAGCCATCTCCCGTGCCTACTGCAAAGCCCGGGCATTTCAGGAAAAAGCCCGGAAATGCCTGCACTCCCTTGCATTAACCCCTGTGCATAAATTTTTGGACAACATCACCTATATGGTAATCAACAGGAATCATTGAAACCATCAAATTATACCCCTTTTTTTACGCTGACCCAGATGGCTAAATCATAATTAAATTATTCCTCTTTTTCGCAGACTGCGGCAGACCCGGTGCATGCGCAGCGTTTTCATTCCCCCTCCCACCTCCAGCAGCTCCCGGGCAATATCATCCAAACCCTGGTCTCTAACCTTGGGGTCGGAAAGGTAAAAGGCAGGAAGCCCTTTAACTACAGTTACGTGAAACAGCGGCTCCGGCAGTGCAGCTGCACACTTCAGTGCATTATTTTGGAAGAGTATCATTCGCTGCCGGCACATTTCCTGATCAGGATAATAGGAAACAAAGTTGAGGTCCCCTCCCAGTATATCCTCTTCCTGGTCGATAAAATAATCCAACAGAATATGCAGCCCGCATATCCAAGGAAAATAGCTAGATGTAAGCTCTGCTGCTTCCGTGCAATCCAGGTTCGGCTGCCCGGCGGCAGCAATCAAGGCGAAGATCCCTAGGGTGGAGCCGGTGGCTGCCGCGAACTCCCACCAGTACAGATCCTGATGATCAGCAGCGTAGCGGGCAAACCAATCTTTTAGTTGCTTCTCCCTTACTTGATAGTGAGTATGTTTATAGGTCTGCAGGTCGCAGTAAAGCAAGGCCAAGTTCAGGGCACTCTCTTTTACAATATGGTAGGAAGGAAGTTTTTTTATGATGCGGCGGCACTCCTCCACCAGAGCCTGTAGGTAGCCGGCATCATCCTTGTGAGGATAAAGTTGGTAATAATCATTCAAAGGCTTGTCCGGCTCCAGGGCATCTGTGAAAGCAAGATGAAGCTGGCGGAAGGCTGCGGCATCCAGACAGCCGGCACGATCGCAAAGATTGTCCAGGTAATCGCTGATGGTCTGAAAGGCCACAATAAAAGGAAGGGTTTCTTCATGGGCGCCTTCCATAAGGGTATAGACGCTCCCTCCCAGGCAGTGGAACTTTTTCTTTTCGATGCTAGCCAATCCCTGATGACGCAGTTCAGCATCACCGGCGGTTTTGATTAACTCCTGCCAGCGCTTCAGTTCTTTTTCTACCTTGGGAAACACCCGGGTGACAAAACGCGTCAAAATAGCCAGCATTTTTTGGGTTCCGACAATTCCCTGATTCTCTATCCCAATCACTACTGCTCACCTTCCTTAAATACCTGGGGTTTCCACTCCATAACTGGCGGAACCCATTCCACAAAAACTGCCTTCCTCAGATACTAGGGCTTCTCGCATATAGAATTCACTTTTCCCAATTCTTCGCTCTAAACTGCCACCACCAGGGCTCTCGCAAAATACCCAGGGCTCTCCCTTGCCGGTAAATCACATCACCCAATTCTGCGCTCCAGTCTCTCCCGGTCGGGTTTCTCCCATACCAGATTTCGTCCCCGGAGTTCTTTGAGTTCACTTTCTGAAATGCGGGGATTTCCTATCCCTGTTTCGGGGCGGGCACTTATATCCTATCTTAACATATTTTTAACAAAGGCTTTCTTTCCATTCCCCCGACGATCCCCCAACGATTGTATTATTCAAATTCCTTATAAAAAGCTGAACCCATGCTGCATGATTTCTACTTTGTTTTTTATAGGCATTCGAATTCCCTATAAAATTGCTGAACCCGCTTGGCTACTTTATGCAGATCTAAACTTGGAAAATTCATAATCCCTTTAAAATATGGCTACTCATTCACCTATAACTTCCATGAAAATATTTTAATAACATTTATTGAAGGAAATAAGCAATTTTTGGCGAATGTTTTAACTGATTAAATACCGCAATCAGTAATATAACCGCTCGCTAGATTTGTTTAAAATCTTCTTAAATTTTCAAGATTTTATACCAACGTAATTCAATACCGGATGCTCTGACAAGATGGATGCTATACAATGAGACGGTAAACAATTTTTTACTGTCATAATGAGGCTTTTTTACCCGTTACACGGTATTATTTGACATAGATGCTGATTTTTGTTACAAAGGGAG
>LFTQ01000083.1:19500-19672 GCA_001513545.1 Clostridia bacterium DTU068
ACAAGCTAACCGGATTTGACCTGGGAGTTGATGATTATGTGGTAAAACCCTTTGACCCGCGGAAGGTGTCAGTAAGGGTGAGGGCTCACCTGCGCAAACAAAAATCAGAAGAAGATGCCGGTGAGGTGCTATTTGTTGGCAATATTGTGCTAGATAGTAGAGAATATGTAGT
>LFTQ01000105.1 GCA_001513545.1 Clostridia bacterium DTU068
ATTCAGGCGCTGGAAAAACACAAATTCTGGCGTGCTGTGGGATTAATTTTTTGTAGGCTGGCTAGGTGCCACCCCTTTACTAAAGGGGGTTATGACCCGGTACCATGATAAATCTATTTTAGGGAGGTGGCCCTGCCCGGCATGATATGGCGAGGCGGGATGAAATTTGTGGAGTGCAGTTATCGATGGTGTTAGCCATATACTTCAGTACTTTTATTTGGCTTCAGAGTGGTTAAATGTGCCCAGTTATGGTTTAGCGATTATTTTTTTCACAATTGCAGTGAAAGCAATTCTTTTTCCGCTGACCAGAACACAGATGAGGTCAATGCGGGTGATGCAGCAACTGCAGCCAAAGATTAAAGCCATTCAGGAGAAGTATAAAGATAAACCGGAAAAGGCTCAGCAGGCGATCATGAAATTGTATAAAGATATGGGGGCGAACCCTTTCAGCGGCTGTCTTCCCCTGCTGATTCAAATGCCTATTATTTTCGCTCTGTTCAGTACTATGAGAGTATTTTTTGATCCTGTAAAACACCCTCCCTTTGTTGATCTTACAAAAGCTGAATTTCTGTGGATTGGTAATCTAGGACAGCCTGATCCGATAATTCTACCCTTATTAACCGTGATAGCCACCTTTGGACAGCAGTATATGTCCAGTATGGCCACCGCAGGAAAAATCGATCAGACACAGAAAACAATGCTGTTCATTATGCCCTTGTTTATAGGGTGGATCGCCCGCACACTCCCTGCCGGGTTGACCCTCTATTGGGTTATGTTCAGTCTGGTCAGCGCTGTTGAAATGATTGTCATCAACAGATCAGTAAAAGCAGAGAAGGGAGAAAGATCAAAGGCATGAAAGAAATAGTAACAGAGGGCAGCACTGTTGATGAAGCTGTGCAAATTGCCCTTGAAAAGCTTAAAGTGTCACATGATCAGGTTGACATAGATGTGTTGGAGTCTGGTTCAAGGGGTTTTTTAGGACTGATCGGAGGAAAGCAGGCAAGGGTCAGGGTAACTGTAAAAGAATCACCGAAGGAGATAATCGCAGAATTTTTAAATGATGTATTAAAGGCTCTAGAATTTGATGCAGATTTCCACATCTACTACCTGGACGGTTACTGGCATGTTGATTTTGAAGGTGAAGATGTTAGATTTTTAATCGGGAGAAGGGGAAAAACCCTGAACTCATTACAAATGCTAACAAATCTGTCAGTAAATAATAAATTAGAAGAAAAAATAAAGATTATCCTTGATGCTGAAGGCTATCGGGAACGGAGGGAGGAGTCCCTGCGCCGTTTGGCCAGAAAAACTGCGGAAAGGGTTTACAGGACCAAAAAAGATATCATGCTTGAACCGATGACACCCCAGGAAAGGCGCATCATTCACCTGGAGTTGCAAAACAGTGATATAGTGACCACCACCAGCAGGGGGGATGAACCATACCGTAAGGTTGTGGTTTGTTACAGGCCTGGTGGAGCATAAAGATGTGAAAAATATTTTGTGAGAGGTAAAAGGGGAATTGTTTCCCCTTATTTTTATATCACTTTTAATGTAGTTTTGGTTAACTGAAAGTATTTTTAGGTGG
>LFTQ01000002.1 GCA_001513545.1 Clostridia bacterium DTU068
AGCAGGGGGACGTTCAAACAAATCGATTGGAATGCTCAGTAGAAACAATACCACCATAAATATAATTAAGTACTTTACAGACTGATATTCAATTCCCACTATTATTAAAAATACTATCCCTGCGGCTCCTAAAAACCCTATTACTCCAATTACTATTATTGCCAAGATAATCCGTGCAATTATATTGGAAATCATCTTTTTGTTCATGCTGAAAATCCGTTCCACTCTGTTAAATGTTTTTCGGTGATATCACCATTGTAGCGTGTATAATCGACCGGTTTAACATTGGCACAGGTGTGGAAGCAGATCCATAATGTTTTCGTTTATGAGATGTATTTTTTGCAACTCTTCAATACATCTATCAGAAAGATCTGCTTGAGTTATATCATGACCTACATCTCGATATAATTCATTGAGCTCATTAAGATTTTGATAAAAAGCCTGGACTAATTCTTTTTGCTTTTCAGGTAATGGAGCTTCACGATATTCGTCACTTAAATCCAATATCTTCTTGTTAATTTCATTTAATGTGTCAACTGTTTCAAACATGTAGGTAACGTGAGGAACCACTTCAGGACTAATCAACTTATTTCGCAAGTTCTCTGGTATATTTTCAGAGTGCATTAAACCTCTCAGAACGAAAAGGTTGTTTGTATCAGTGAACATTTCCATCGTATAATATAAATTTCTCAAATTGTCGCTGTTTATTTCTTTTTCTGTACAGGCAGTGATTAACTCAAACCCCTTATTAAAATTTACAAGTTCAGAATTCAGGTTGTTATGCCATGATGCATATAAGTGGTTTTCAGACTCAGTACCATCACTTTTTAATTCGCATCCAGAACCCAAGGACAACATCACTGCAATAACTGTTAATAATGCAATCCTTTTTACCAAATTATTCTCCTCCCAACTGTCAGTATTAATCGAAATTCCCCACCTTTATTACCTTTATTTCTCTTATATGAATTATTATTCCTGACACATTAAACCAAGGATTGTGGAATATAATGTCGTTCAAAATATGAATTAAACCTTTTTAAAAAAAGACGTCTTAGTACAAAGTAGCAAAAACTCCGATTCAGAACATTTCTGTTATAATATACTTGCCTTTCTTTTTTCATGCTATGGTCTAAATAAATGGCAGAGGAGGTTTTTGGAGATGGAGTGTGAAAATTTGAAGAATTGTCCCTTTTACAAGGACAAAATGGATATTGATAGCGGTCTAGGCAAACTGTACAAACGCCGGTACTGCAAGGGAGACAAAACACAGTGTGCCAGGTATATGGTTTTCCAGGCATTAGGTGGAGAATTCGTTCCGGTAGACCTTTACCCCAATATGCATGATCGAGCAAAAAAGATGATCGAGCAGAATAAGTAGAAATCTGCAAGAAGAACTTCAAATGCAGAATAGTCAATGGTATAACAATAAGCTTCCTGACATAAAGTGTCTAATAAACACCGACAAGTTAAACATCCATTTATATACAGGCGGCTTTATTTATAAGAAAAGCCGCCTGCTTGTTTAAAGTTACCACATATAAAATCTTTGTGCACCTAATCGCCGCCTCGAAGTAGACTCTCCTCCGCTGAGCGTACTCTATCCATGATAATTTCCGCCAGTCGGGGATCAGCACCCAAAGCAGGGGTCAGGTGGAAGTTCACCTTTTCACCATATTTGAGTTTGAGTTCTTCCAGGGCTTCGGGAATATCCTCTTTGAGATGTATTCCTGGAAATAATAATGCTGGAACAATAAAGATCTCTTCGATCCCTTCGCTGACAAAGCTATCCACCGCATCGGGAAGGGACGGCTTGGCAAATTGAAAATAAGCGTGCGCTGTACGCACTCTCAGCTTAGCCTGTACCATTCCCACCAACTTGCTCAATTCTTCATTAGCGTCCTGGCGCCTGCTGCCATGACCGAGGACAAGAACACCCTTTTTCATTCGAATCCCTCCACTTTATTTCATCTGAGGTAAAGAAACTAGATAACCCTATATAATTACTGCTATTTGAACCCAACCGATCAGCCTTTGATCCTGCCAATCAGTTCCTCGATACTCTTTGCAGGACCACCCTCTTTTAAGCAGCCCTTACCTGCTAACTCCCTGGACAGCTCAAAAAGCAGCGGCTCAGCCAACTCCGCTTCCTGAAGCACCTGCTGGTCAGCAAATATTTCCAATGGAACACCCTCACTGATCACCTGACCATCCTTCATCACAAAGATATAATCAGACCAGGCATAGGCCATATCCACATCATGGGTTGAGATGATCACAGTTACCCCCCGGGCATTACAACGATCAAGAATCTCCATGATCTGCCGGGAGTGTTTTACATCCAGCCAAGCGGTAGGTTCATCACATACCAGCGCCTGAGGCTGCATAGCCAGAATATCGGCGATTGCCACCCTTTTTTTCTGACCATAGCTCAAAAAATGGGTAGGTTTATCCTGCAGATCCAAAATCCCTGTATCCTCCATCGCCTGACGAACCCGCTGCTCAGTTACTTCCCTTGACAGGCCCAAGTTAAGAGGGCCAAAGGAGATCTCCTGCCTCACACTTGATGAAAAGAGCTGAGTATCCGGATCCTGGAAAACGATCCCCACCTTTTTACGGACCTCCAGCAGTGAGGCACGGTCATAGCGCACCTCTCTGCCTGCTACATAAACCTTTCCTCTATCAGGCTTGACCAATCCGTTGAAATGCAGGAAAAGGGTTGTTTTTCCAGCTCCGTTTGGCCCCAGGAAAGCCACCTTTTTACCGGCAGGTATCCTGAGGCTTACATTTGCCAAAGCCTTTGTACCGTCGACATAACTGAATTCCAGACCCTCGGTTTCTATCGCCGCTCCATTATCACTAGTCACTCAATTACACCTCCAACAGCAAATCGGCTATTGATTAGTTCATCGTGTCAACAAACCCACAACCGCCAGCATCATATCAATCGCGGCGATCAAACATAAATTTCTCCTGCATAAGCAATACTTTTTATCCAACACCCGCAGTTGTCCCTGATAACACCTTGATGATAGAGCCATATAAAGCATCCTGGAGCTGTAGAAGGATTTGCTGAACAGATTGGACAACAGCTGTCCCAGTGAAAAATAAGAACTTTTCCAGGTAGCATACCCCCAGCGAGAGGCCTGTGAAACATAGATGCGGTCAGCTGTTTCCAACAGAACAAAAATATAGCGATAAGTGATCGACATCAGTTCGATCAACAAAGGAGGTAGTTTGAGCTTCCCCAGTAAGGAAAGGATCTCTGTCATCGGCGTTGTCAAGGCAAGAAAGTATAGACAGGAAACTGCTCCCAGGGACCTTAATAAAAGTTCTCCAGCCTTATAGAGGCCGTCTGTAGTCACTCCAACTGCAAAACCGCCAATGTTAATCCCCCAAAACAGCAGTCCGCTATCCCCGGTAACAGTTAGTGCCACAGTAACCACACCCACCACCAAAAACAACATTGGCACAGCAAGCAGTTTTCCCAAAAAATATCCCGGTATACCGGCAAAAACAACTATCGCTGCGGTCATAATTAAGAGAACCAGCAGAGACACCGGGGGTGAGCCAAAGATGAGACAAATCAGCATGGTCAGACCAGCCATCATCATTTTTTCTGCAGGATGAACAGCGGATAATCTATTAGTATAGGCATACTGGTCTATTTTGAACATTGTGACACTCCTTCTGCAG
>LFTQ01000094.1 GCA_001513545.1 Clostridia bacterium DTU068
TGAGAAGGGGCACAGTTAAAGATCTCTGCAACATCCTTCCTGCGCACCTCGATTGCCCCTTCAGGGCTTTCTTTTAACAGGGACTTGAGGTAGGCTTCAATTTCATTTACCAGTGATCTGAATTCCATGCCAATATCACCCCTGTCAATTCGCAATATTTTAAACAGGATCCATACGGCATCATCCCATATAAGTACTGTTTGTGTGACCAACAGTGCAAACATTATCATCTTTTTGCTGCAGTATCAGGATTGTCTTGTAGTTCAGATGGTAGATATGTGTTGGTTCAATGTACGGATCCTGTTTAATAAACATTTAACCAATGCTGACAATTGAATTAATTAATAATAACTAGTAATAAAGAAACCTGTAATACCCCTGTTTGACCATATCTGACTTTTTTACCTTCATTGACCTTTTGACCTTCTTTGACTTTATTATAAACAGTGCAACTGAAAATGTCAAATGTTGTTTCTGCATTATTTTCTCCCCAACATCACCAAAATAAACAGGCTGTTCAGGCGGCTAGCAGGCAAGGGGCAGTTCACCTGATCGCCTTTATTCAGCATAAAAAACCCCTTACTGGGGTAATATTTTTTTATAGCAGCCACCGCACGGCGGGACAGTTCCACTGGAGAAGCACGGGGACGTTCTTTTTGCTTCCGTTCGCTCGGGGGCAGTCCCAGTGATTGATTCGATCATTCAACCTGTTCCTCTGTTCGGCCGGATGGGGCGGGAACAGTCCAGGTGATCAGTCGGTTTTCCCTACCAGCGCAGCGACCTGCGAAGGTGGTTACTTGCCCTTGACGAAGGAGCAGCTAGCGACAGCCAAAACAATTTCATACTGCAGTACGAGGCGGCAGTTTCCAACTAGGCAAAACGATTGACTAATCGGAAATTTCTAGATAATAAGATTAGTGACGACACCTAAGACAATGAATCAAATTCTACATCAGACCTCCGGGCATCCGGCTTCTAAAATGAATGGCGTCATAAGAGCTGATCGGCTGTCGTCTGCGGAAATTATATGGGCAAGTTAAACCGAAGCTTATCTCGCAAGCGGCAGGGATAAACACTACTCGAATCGATCAGGGGCAGTCCCGCTGAGCGGCCAAGAGAATAAAGGAGTGACACCAATGCCCATACTGGGAATCAGCATCAACCCCATTGGAACAAAATCAGCCAGTTTCAGTTCTGTTGTAACAAATGCTGTTCAGACCATCGAACAGAGGGGCCTGAAATACCAGATCACCCCTACAGAAACCATTATCGAAGGTGAGCTCGATGAACTGCTGGAAGTGGCCAAAGAGATCCACGAAAATGCCCTCTCCAGCAACACACGGGTGATCACCAATATCACCATCGATGACCGCAGGGATAAGGAGATGAATATCGAAGAGCAGGTAGATATTGTTACACAATCACTGCATTAAATTACTGCTAACACCAACCGTGCGGTTGTGCTGACCGGTTAACTTGTCCTCCTGATCGCGCGATCAGTCAACCTGCCCTTTTGATCGCGCAACTGGATAGTTCCGGTGGTCGGTCAGTTTTTCTCTGCCAGCACAAAGGTTGTTACTTGCCCTTGACGAAGGAACAGCTAGCTCTTATTTTTCTTCGGCACCGCCTAATATTGACCTGGCCATTTCTGATATCTCTTTCTCAAAGTGCTCTGCAGCTTCTTCTGCCTGGCGCCCCTGTTTTTTAAAAACTTCCCGCACATGAGCAGCCTCTTCAAACAACTCCTGTGACTCCAGGTGGGAGGCATAGCGCTCGATCAACTGCTCATCAAAAAAGTCATTTAAAGAACTAAATTCAATATCCGTTTCCGGCAGCACAAAAGGCATCCTGCTTATATAGGAATAAATACACCTTCCATAAAGATATTTGAGAACTGTGATCTGTTTTGTATCACTTAGCAAAACAAGTAAGAACAACAAGCTGTTCAGGCAGTCCTTTAACTTGCTGTCCTCAGTCCTGTTTGCTGCTTCATCTAAAGAACAGAGTAGTTCGGGGAAAAAGAAATGGTGCTCTCCACTGGAAAAGAGCATCTCCTCCAGGGACAGCATGTTTTCGGTGTCCAGTTTCCGGCGCAGTAAAACACTTTTACCCAGATCTGAAATCTTTGAAACCATGGCATAAATCCCTCCCAACACCGTATACATAGGGACATCGAGCTGTAAATCCCCTTTAGCCACTGCATCTAAAACAAAAGTTATATCATCATCCATCTCTTCAGACAGCATCTGGTCAAAAATCGGATACCTGCGTAGTACAGAGCGCAGCTCCTGATACAGTTCTGCCTTATCCTTCTCATCACGTTTATCTTGTATGCTGGCGAACTCCTCATCAGCGGCCAAAATATCACTTTTTGTTTTCTGCAAAACCGCATATAAAAAGACATCCCTGGCATCATCTATCACCAGCCAGCCCAGAGCAATGAGCAGGGTCTTTAGTTCTTCATCAGAATAATCATCATAAAGAAGAGACATCCCGATTGAATCAACCGCATCAAGAATAAAGAACCTTCCCTCAGGGCCGTTATAAAAATCAAGTATCTCATCTACAACACTCTCATTCTGCTCTCCAATAGCACCAAGCCCAAACCGCCATATTGGGATTCTGATGGTTCGCAGCTGGTGCTTCTCCCCCAACAGCACTTGTACACGCATAGATAGCGCAGTCAGAGCACCCTCATCAAAGCTACTGCGCAGCCGCTCCTCTTCTTGCCAGACCTCAAGAAGTAGCCTTCCCACTTTCTCCGGTGGGGGAGGATGCCCATCCTCTGACTGAAGCCCGCATAAAACAGCAAGAGTTTCGATCACCTCGAGCCCCTCAGCTGTAAAACCACCTGTACCCACAGCCTGGCTGATGCGGTGCGCTGCCTCATCCACCCGGCTCTGGCAGCACTTCTTATATTTGCGCCCACTCCCACAGGGGCAGTTAGAGTTTCGTTCCAGATTAAAGATTCTCATGATCTATCCCTCACTTGATATGCCAGCCACGGGGGCAATCCCTGCGGCAACCGGCTAAACATTACAACAAAACTTCGCTGTCGGTTACCTCGATCCTTCTCCTTAGAGGAATATTTGGAAGCATAGGGACGTTCTTTTTGCTTCCTGTGAGTCAGTGAGTCAATGAGTCAAGGGGACAGGTACTTTGACTCAAAGGGGACACCCCACACACACTAGGCATGTGAAGTATCTTTTTTTCATCCGTTATAGTAGGTAGGCAACGTACCTGTCCGCATGTCACTCTGTCTCTCAGTTAGCCGGATGGATTTTTTGATGGGGACAACCAGCTTAACAAACATACTGGGCAAAAACCAACCTTATAAGGTCAGTTCTTTTCGTTTGGTATTTTTGGTGGGACAACGTACCTGTCCCCCTGTTCGCGCGGGGGACTGTCCCATTGATTGGCGGTGATCGGTCCCAATAAAGCAATAAAGCAAGCCTGGCACCGAATGCTTGAATCTTGCGCTATCCCTTTCCATGTCCCTTATACTATCCCTTCGACTACCAGTTCCCATTAAATCTCCGCAAAGAAATTTGTCTTTTTATTTCCTTTTTGAAGGGATTTTTGGCTATGTTGCTGAATATATGCTTT
>LFTQ01000056.1 GCA_001513545.1 Clostridia bacterium DTU068
TCATCAGGACGTGCTACTATGGATTTATCATCTTCGATATCAAAAACATCGCTGGGGCAAACGTCAGCACAGGTTCCACAACCGGTGCACTTATCCAGATCTACTTTTGGCGGCATATTTTATCCTCTCCCTTTATAATTATTAAAGTATAATATAACTATTTGAAATCATACAATTCCATTGTGGGAAATGTCAACCGTTTTTTTCATCCAGATCAGGCCTTAGCTGTGCCGCATCACCAAGATAAACATGTTTTACTTCATTCTGTGAACAGGGTAGATAGGCATGCATCAGCACCCGGATACATCTTTTAAGTGATCCTGGTACAGCTATCTCTAATGTACAGAAGAGGGGCACATTTAGCCATCCCAACTCCCGGGCAGCTTGAGCAGGAAAAACCGCATTAAGGTCCTCTGTAACCGAAAAGATGATACTGATCATATTTTCCGGTTGCAAATTATTATAGCTGGCGATGGCCTCCAGCAGTTCCTTAACAGCACCCAGTATTGCCTCAGGGCTGTTCTCCGGGACAGTGACCGCACCCCTGATACCACGCACCCATAATTTTTCCTCCAAAGGAAACCACCTCTTCTCTTATGAGATAGCCCGGTGCCCCAGCCCAATGGCTACTTCATCAAGGTGCAGCAGTCCGATTCCAAAGAAAACCGCCACACTGATGTGATCATGATAGCGGGCAATACCGATTTTACCCCCCACATTAAACCCTACAGCTTTTAAACTTATTTGGCTCAAAGCCTCACGGGTGGCACCAGCTACAGCCCCCTCTTCACTGTGAGTTTCTTTGATAACCCCTTCCCTTTTTGCTGCAACAACCGCCCGTTCAACAAATTTTTTTACTGAACTGATAAACTCACCACCACAGTCAACTGCAGCTGTTTTAATACCCTGCTCAGCAAATACAGCCTTTTTTTCAATCTCCTCTTCCCTTGTTTTGGTGATAGCCATCTCAATAGCTACAGAGGATATCTGCCTACTTCCGTAACCATACACATTCATCCCTCCGTATTCTTACCTATCGATCTTCACCTTCCCCAAACTGACCTGGGATCCTTCAGTGGTCACCTGCTGATTTATTGGCGGCCAGCTCACATTTTCGGATACAGCACTTACCTGAAAAGTTAATGGATACGGGTAAGCAGTACCATCAACTATGATCTCATCACCTGCTCTGACCGTTAGCAGCACTTCCCTATCCTCAAAACTGGCAGCCTTTTTATCATTGATATAAACAGCTGCTTTAGTGTGTATGATGTAATTGCAGAGTTCAATCTTTACCTCTCCCACCGCTTGTCCCGCAAACTTGGTCACCATACTACTTCCCTGAGGCCAAGGGATCCCTTCCATTCTCTCAGCAAAACTTAAATAAAAACGAAAGGGTTCCCTCGTCATGACAACTTGAAAAACAACCATCAGAGAGAAAAGAATAATAAGCAGCAACTGCAACCGTTTTTCCCAGCGCTCTAATCGTTGGAATAATCTTCTCACTTTCCAATGCCCCTCCTGCAAAAGATCAACTATCCATCTATTACGCAGAAAGGGGCATTTTTATGCAAACCAGGGATTTTTATTTGCTGTTCATTCGTTTCTCCAAATATAAACGATAAGTGCGCAGTTCCTCATTCATCTTATAAATAATCCGCTCTACCTGGTACTTGTCCAGTGAGATTCGGGCTGGGGACAAAACTTCCACCTTGCGAAATTCATCCCGCAAAAGAAAAGGAATGACATCTTCGATGGTATCTGCTTCTAAGACAAATTCAACAGGCGCATAAGCNNCTCACGGCCGCTGTTCTCATCATATACAACATAAACTTCCCCATTGGTGTTGATATCTTCTATTTTTACCCCCTGAATCGGGATATTGCGCAGTAAAATAGCTCTTTGTTCCCGGATCTCCTCAGCTACCTCCTCGCCTTCCTTCCACCTTGAAAACAGCCTGCCTTGTTTACCTTCACCCCGGTAATCGAAGCGAACTTTCAATCGCAGTTTTGTCTCATCTGGAAAATCCATTATACCATCTCCGCCTCCCTAGTTGTGAATTAAGCCTCAATTCGTCAATAGACCACAATATTCCTCCCAGGACTTAATACTCAATTCCTCTTCTGCTGGGAATTCCCTTTTCAAAGGGGTGTTTTATTATTTTCATTTCTGTAACCAGGTCCGCCCGCTGGATCAACGCCTGATGGGCATTACGCCCGGTGAGGACAACTTCTACTAATGGTGGCTTCTTATCCAATAACTCCAGAACCTCATCCACATGGATGATACCCAGGTGAACAGCTTGATTGATCTCATCCAAAACAACTATATCGTATTCATCAGAAAGAATCGCCTCCTCAGCTGCCCTAAACCCCATTCGCACCAATCTCTGATGCTCAGTGTTGTCACCACCCTCACTGGGAAAACACTTACCACAACCCTTGCATTGTTCATCCCCCTGCCTGATCAAAGCGCTGTACTCGCAGGTTATCCCGTACTGACGGAAAGTGATGTTGGGATAAAGTCTTTGTGCAGCAAATAATTCTCCGGTATAGGCTCCCCCTTTTAAAAACTGAATAATGCAGACCTTAAAACCGTGCCCCACAGCACGCAAAGCCAATCCCAGAGCAGCAGTGGTCTTCCCCTTGCTGTCTCCGGTATATAACTGTACTATGCCCTTAACCAAGCGCGGCCTTGTCACCATTTTTCACCTTCCTTAAATTCTGCACAGTTCGCAAAACATCCAGCTGATCGGGTAGCAAAAGAAGACCTTTCTCCTGCAGTTGCAGCACCAACCGGCCGACCTCTCCTCCGGTGTAATCACGATCAGTTAAATGATCAGGGTCTACAAAAAAGCAAGGTTTCCCGGAATCGAGGAGCGGCTCTAAAATCTGGACATTAGGTAGATTCCCCCGACCGAAAGGTGTTTCCAGAAGAAAAACAACATCAGCATTCATGGCTAGTTGGAGATTCTCCTCATACTTCTCCTGGCTGATGGATGAAAAGGGTTTTTCTTCCACAACCCTCAGCCCCAGCGCTCGTGCCACCTCCCAATCGGTATCGTGGATATTCACTACCCCAACAGTGACCTTATAACCCTGTCTGGAAAGATGGCCCATCAAGCCACCACCGACACCACCCCCACAGATCAGGTGTATATGAAGGGCAGCTGGGTCTTCCTCCCGTTCATCTGTTGAGGGTAGCACCACGATTTGAGGTGCTCCTGTTATTGGATGCCTGATCACCAAAACCTCTGTTTTATAAACCGCCTTTATATTTTCAGCGGTCAACACCTTTTCCGGTAGGCCAGCAGCAAAGATTTTCCCTTGATGGAGCATAATCAACTGCTCACTGAACTGTGCTGCCAGGTTCAGATCATGGAGAATGGCAATTACGGTAATACCATGCTTCCTGTTCATTTCTTGAAGCAGAGTAAGCACTTCCAGTTGAGCACTGAGATCAAGGTGAGCAACCGGCTCATCCAGCAGAATGATGCTGGGTTCCTGAGCCAGTGCTCTGGCTAAGATCACCCTCTGCCGTTCCCCTCCGCTCAACTCCAAAATGCTGCGATCCTTCAGGTGCCAGCAGTTGGCTTTCTCCATAGCTGAACGGGCAATTTCATAATCATATTCACTCTCCTGTTCAAAGCGGCCCAAATGGGGGTGCCTCCCCATCATCACCACTTCCATAACAGAAAAAGGAAAGCTAACCTCAGTTTCCTGTGGCACAACAGCCATCTGCCGGGCTAGTTCCCGCCGGGAAACCCCGGTAAGATTCTCCCCTTTAAAGTAGACAACTCCTTTTGTTGGCTTTAAAGTTGCATCAATGGTTTTGAGAAGTGTTGACTTGCCTGCAGCATTGGGTCCAATAATACCCAAAAAACTACCTGGTGCAACATCAAGGTTTACGCCGAACAGGACATTATGTGCGCCATAACTGAATTCAACACCATGTATTTTAATAGCCAGTTCTTGCAATACAGCTGTCACCTCTATTTAAGCAATAGTTAGACAACACTCCCTAATAACCACTGCGTTTTCTGTTGCGAAGCAGGTACAGAAAAAAGGGAGCACCCAAAAACGCAGTAACAACACCTACCGGTAGTTCAACAGGTGCTGCGGCAACTCTGGCCACCAGATCAGCCCAAATTAAAAAAATACCGCCACCCAGTGCACTGACCGGCAGCAGTACCCTGTGGTCAGGCCCCAACATAAGGCGTACCAGGTGAGGAACGATTAATCCTACAAAACCGATGGTACCCGCCAGGGAAACAGCGATACCGGTTAAAAGTGCTGCCAGCAGCAGTATAATCCTTTTTGTCCTTTCCACAGATATACCCAACTGCCCTGCTGTTTCTTCACCAAAGGTCAGTATGTTTAAATCGCGACCATAGAGACAGAGCAGAAAAACACCGGCCACCAACAGAGGCAGGGTATAAATAAAATACTCACTCCCCCTGAGACCTAGGCTTCCCATTAACCAGTAGATGATCTGGTGCAAACTCTCTCCAGCCAGAGTAAGCATATAAGAGAGAATAGCTGACATAAAGGAGCTCATCACTACCCCGGCAAGTATCAGGGTCTCCACAGCCATATGGCCATCGATTAAAGCCAAACGATAGACCAACAGGGCGGTCAGCAAGGCACCCAAAAAGGCTGCTAAGGGAAGCAAAGCAACTCCGAACAATTCCCCTCCGATAAAAACTATCACCAGAGCCGCCCCTACCGATGCTCCGGAGGCAACACCGATGGTATAGGGCTCAGCTAAAGGGTTGCGGAGCAAACCCTGAAGCGCCGCCCCTGCTGTAGCTAGGGCAGCACCGACAAACAAAGCCAAAATCACCCGCGGCAATCGGATCTTATAAATAATCGCGTCAGCAGCGGTATCTGTTGCGCTTAACCAGGAAGACAGCCCTGGGATGTGAGAAAGCAGCACCTTGACAACCACTGAAGGAGAGGTAGTTGTGCTGCCAAGGCTGACTCCAAATATTACTGAAACCACTAGGAGAACTAATAATACAATAATAAATCTCCATAAATGGGACTGTTTACTGCCGGGCATCATATTCATCCTTATTATCAGTCTTGGAATATTTCAGGGTACAAAGCTTTGGCGATCAGTTCTAAAGCCAAAGCAGAACGGGGCCCAGGTCTATTCAGGAGATTGGTATCCAATTCATAGATTACCTTTCCCTCCTGAACAGCATTGATCTCCTCCCAGCCTGCACGTTTTTTGATCTCCTGTTTTATATCCACATAATAGCTGTCTGCAGACAATATAACATCAGGATTATTTTTTACTACAGCCTCAGAGCTGTAAATCTGATAGCCGCTAAGTTCATCAGCGATGTTAATACCACCGGCCAAAGTAACCAGTTCATGCACAAAGGTGTCTTTTCCCGCTGTATAAAGGGGGTCACTGCCTACCTCAATAAAAACCCTCAGCCTCTCTTCTGCTGGGATCTTGGCCACCTTTTTTTCAACACTGTCAATCTTTTTTTTCATTTCCCCGATTATTTCCTCACCTTTATCATTTGTTCCGGTAGCCTGAGCTATCAGTTCGATAGCCCTGTAGACACCTTCAATGCTTTCCGGATCCAGACAGAGAACCGGTATATCTAATTTGCGCAGTTTATTAACAGCATCATCATTAAGTATTCCCTTGGCCAATACCAAATCCGGCTCTAAAGCTACAATCTCCTCTACATTTCCTGTAAGATCGCCGATCTTGGGTTTGTCCTTTGCCTCCTCAGGGTAATCACAATAGGTAGTAACACCCACAACCTTTTCACCCAGGCCAAGAGCAAAAAGAATCTCAGTGTTGCTGGGAACAAGTGAAACTATTCGTTCAGGATAATGATCCAGTTTTACTTGGTTGCCAAAATCATCTGTGACCACAATATCAACAGCCTGCTCATCAGTTTTAGGCTGGTTTTGATCATCTGCTGTAGTGCAGCCTCCTATAAAAAGAAAAATACACAGAATCACTAAAAGGTAAAAAATACTTTTTCTCTTATACAAGATCCAATTTCTCCTTTCCAAGCACTTACCTATCCTATTTTCTCCGCCGGTTATTGGTTTCCTGCCTGACTGCCATTGTTTTTAATTTTTGTACCTCTTCACTGTTAAGAAAGCGGTATTCCCCCACCTGCAGCCCATCAAGATTCAAAAAAGCAAGGCTCTTGCGCTCCAATTCCACCACAGGATGGCCTATGAACTCACACATTTTACGGACCTGACGCTTTCTTCCCTCCCGCAGACTGATCTCCAGCAGACACCTATTGTTGGGCCTCATCCCCAGCAAACTTATTTTGGCTGGCGATGTTTTCCCTTCAGGAAGGAGCACACCCCTTCTCAGCATTTTCAGAGCATCGGGAGATGGTTTCCCCTCTACAAGCGCATGGTAGGTTTTCCAAACACCGAAACGGGGATGGGTCAAAAGATAGGCCAATTCCCCATCATCGGTCAGCAGCAGCAGCCCGCTGGTTTGATAATCTAACCTCCCTACAGGAAAAAGGCGGACCCCGGAAAGAGGCACCAAATCTGTTACCTTTGGCCTGCCCTGAGGGTCCCTAACTGTAGAAACATAACCTTTTGGTTTGTAGAGCAACACATAAGTGTGCTTTTTCGGAAATTTTATCTCTTTACCATCAACCAATATTTTATCATGCCCTGGATCAACCTTCATTCCCAATGCAGCAACCTGATCATTGACCAGGACTCTTTGGGCACGGATCAGTTCCTCACAGTAGCGGCGTGAGCCTATTCCTGCCTGAGCCAATACCTTCTGCAAACGCTGTAAAGTAATTTCTGCCTCACCACCTCAAGAAAGTGTTGCTAAAGTGTGTGCCACATTCTCCAATTCCCCGGCTAATCTCCCCAGTTGGGAAATGGTTTCAGCCACCTGTTCGGTTGCTGCCGCCTGTCCAGCACTTACTGCCGCAGTCTCCTTGATCCCTTGAATGATTTCCCCCACCGAATTCTCTATATTACCCAAAATAGAACCGATCTGTTCAGCTGATACCGCACTATCCTCAGCCAGCTTCCTGACCTCATCTGCTACAACGGCAAAACCGCGCCCATGCTCCCCTGCTCGGGCTGCCTCAATGGCAGCATTAAGCCCCAGCAGCTTAGTTTGGGTAGCAACCTTTTTAATAAAATTGAGCACCTCTCCAGTAGCTGTAACATGAGATCTAGCAGCATCAGCAACATCACCCAGGTTCTTTCCCTGTGCAGCCAGGTTCTCAGCACCAAGTGCCAGTGATTTAGCTGCTGCGCTGATCTGTTTCACATTCTCATTTATTTCATCAGACATAGCTGCAAGCTGTTGAGCCCGTGCGTTCAGTTCTTTAATCATCTCTTCCTTAGACTCCACAATGGTCATCATCAATAAAGCAGCAGAAGAATCGATAATAATTGTTTTCTCCGGCTTGTTCTCATGAAGCAACCTCTGAACCTCTGGTACACCTGTTGCTTCAATAACAACATCAGGCTGGTGCCGGCGCAGCATTTCCAAAAAATCTTTATATCTGTTCACACCAAGTTTATGCGCAAGAATCATACCTGGAGAACCCTCACTTAGATCCGCAATACCAACACAATTAACATCAGATAAACCGTGGATTGCTGCAAGGATCGAGCGTCCGCCTCGTCCTGCCCCAACGATGGCAATATTCATGATAACCCCCCCTTAGACTTATTTATTCGACTTTTTCTTTGTTTTTCCTGCCAAATACTATCTATATTTCATATTAAGACCATTGTTGTAATTATTGATAACCTAAAGATCTAGAGCTCATGAGAACATCAGATGGCAAATAAACAAAGACGCGAACAGCCCTGTGAGATCAGCTAACAGCCCTAAATGCACTGCATGGCGGTAACGCTTAATACCCACAGATCCGAAATAGACCGTTAATACGAAAAATGTAGTATCAGTGGTTCCTTGCATAACAGATGCCAGCCTTCCGATAAATGAGTCAGGGCCATGATTTTGAATCAACTCTATAGCCAGCCCCAGAGCACTGCTGCCTGACAGTGGCCTCATTATTGCAAGGGGAAGCACATCAGGGGGAAAGCCGATCACTTCCAGAACAGGTGAAAAAACCTGAATAAAAACTTCCATCGCTCCAGATGCTCTGAAGATCTTAATAGCCACAAACATAGCTACTAAATAAGGAATAATGCGAACCGCGATTTGAAAACCTTCTGCAGCCCCCTGAATAAATGCCTCATAAACCGGAACGCGGCGCAACCAACCAACAACGAGAAAAACAAAGAACAAAAACGGTATTGCCCAACGGGAGACCTCATTTAATATCTGTTCAATCATCTTCCCTTCCTCCCATACCTGGCTCTGAGGAAGTTACGCCAGCAGTAATCAACAGAGAGAACCACCAGCATTGAAAAACCAGTAGCAAGAACAGTGGGGCCCACGATCTCTGTGGGGCTGGCAGAACCTGCTGCTACACGTGCCCCCACAATAGTAGCAGGAACAAGAGTAATACAGGATGTATTCGCCGCCAAAAAAGTGCACATAGCATCGGTTGCTGTATCAGGGCGGGGGTTAAGTTTCTGCAGTTCCTCCATGGCTTTAAGGCCAAAGGGTGTGGCAGCATTGCCCAACCCCAGGATATTAGCACTGATGTTCATAAGAATGGCACCCAGAGCCGGATGGTTTGGAGGCACTCCGGGAAAAAGAAGGCGAGTTAACGGCTGTAATAAGCGGGAAAGCACCCTGACTAGCCCTGCCTGTCGGGCGATTTCCAGCATACCCAACCAAAGGGTCATCAACCCGATCAGATCCAAACAAACCTTAACACCTTCATTAGCAGCCGAAAAACAGGTTTCGGTAACCACATCGATCCTGCCGTTAAAAGCAGCAGCAATAAGACCGGTTAATATTAAAAAAAGCCAAATCAGGTTGAGCATTTATTTCCCCTCCTCCAGTTGCTTCCTCTTTCACCTTTATGTAGGAGGTTAAATAAATAGACCTGAGCTCGGCTTTTCATATAATACCAGATAATGACAGAATACTATTAGGAAAAGATTGACTTGAGCCAGTTAAAAAATCTCGTCCAGATAGGAGGTTTTCTAGGTACTGCTTCCTGAGCCATATAGTCTATTTCTGTTAATTCCTTACCATTTAAAAAGACCTTGCCTTTACCCACTACTTCACCCATGTTAACAGGCGCTTCCAGTTGATCAGGTATTTCCAGTTTAAATGAAAGCTGTTCCTTTTCCTCGGGAAGTACTGCTACAACAACCTCCCGTTCCGGCATAATCCTGACTGATGTTTTGGTTCCCTTTTTTACTTTTACATCGGGAACCTGTTTCGATTCTTCAACAACTACAGCTTCAAATTTACTGAACCCATAATCCAACAGCTTTTGAGTATCATCATAAACATTGGGGGAGTTCATAACAGCAGAGATCAGCTTTAATTTCCCACGCTGGGCAGCTCCCACCAGGCACAAACCTGCGTTGCTGGTATAACCGGTTTTCACACCGCGGGCACCCTTGTATGTTGTGAGCAGTCTGTTTCTGTTATAAAGATACCGATCCCACGGGTGACCTGACCAGGGTACACACCTTTCCATAGTGGTTACCACACTGCTAAAAAGTTCATTGGATAAACCCTCACGTGCTAAAAGAGCCAAATCATAGGCGCTGCTGTAATGACCATCAGCATCAAGACCATGGGGATTAATAAAATGAGTGTTATTTAACTTTAACTCCCTGGCCCGTTTATTCATCAGTTCAACAAATTTTTCTTCACTTCCTGCAACACTTTCCGCTAAGGCTACAGCAGCATCATTGGCAGAAGCCAGCATCAGAGCATAGAGCAGATCCTCTCTGGTCAGAACCTCCCCTTCCTCCAGCCAGATGGAGCTTTCTCCTGTTTCTGCGGCATATTTGCTGATCTTGACTTCCTTGTCTAAATCCCCGTTCTCAATTACCAAAAGGCAGGTCATCATCTTGGTGGTGCTGGCCTGGGGTAACCTCTGATGGGGATTTTTTGCAAAAAGCACCCGACCAGAGCTTTCATCAATTAAGACAGCAGCCTTTGCTTGTATGTCCGGTTCCCCGGTACCAGCTTCAACCTGGGGCAAACAGAAAAGTTGGATAGCTAGCAGGAAAATTAAAATAAACAATAGACAGCATCTAGTAAAAGAAATCCTATCACCTATCATCTTCCAGTTTCACTCCCGAACTGTATAATTCGCCAAGAAAAATAAGTTCCCTGCTTATAACCATAAAAAAACCCCTTCAATAAGATGAAGGAGTTTCACTTAAATAAGTTTTTGTTATATTACTGGATTCTGCTGTGGAGGTTGTTGTTCCTGCTGCTGTTTCTGCTGCATCATTAACTGGATCTTATCCATTATTTCAGGTGCAAGATCAACCAGACGATCCGCTATGGCATTACCATCAACAGGCAGCAGCCGGATCTGATTTTGCCCTACAACAAGAAAACCAACCGGTCGAACTGATACACCTCCACCGCTTCCTCCGCCAAAAGGCAGTTCTCCCTGGCTGTGCCCCCCTTCTCCATTGGGATGGTAATCTGCACCACCGGCAGCAAAGCCGCAGGAAACCCGGGAAACAGGCATAATTACACTGCCATCAGGTGTTTCGACAGGATCGCCAACAATGGTGTTCACATCAATCATGTCCTTAATGCTCTCCATAGCAGTTTTCATCAAAGTTTCAATGGGATGGTCCGCCAAATCCTGTCACCTCTTCTTATTTTCCCATATTATTTTAATCAACCAGATGAAAAAACGACTTAACGTAACTATAATATGACCCAAACGGGTTTTAAATATACAGTGGAAACAGCTAGTGAGGCACCTCTTACCGAAGCGGGGGATAACACTGACACGTACATTATTTTGTTCAATCCTCATAGAGCGGGACATGTATCCCAAAACTGCGCCTTTTCCGGCCCAGGTCAGTCCTACAGCCATACCGGTCAGCGCATAATCCTGAAACCCCAATTCCGTTTCCCAATGAAGCTGTTTGCAGCAACCTCTTTCCAAAAATCCCTTCAGATAATAGAGCAGTTTTCGATAATGATAATAAGCTCTCAACATATCACGTGATGTTCGGGGAAAGCGCAGCCGCTCCCAAAAAAACCTTTGAAAAGGAGCACCAATTTTTGTTTTTTCCAGGAAAGCCAATCTGTGTCCCCCATAATAACCGTTCTGCCCCAATGCAATCTTTTTTCCGATACCTACTCTTCCCTCAAAGAATTCTAATCTGATTAAAAGTGAGTGACCACTAGACCATCCGTGATAAAAAAAACGGACCTCCACAGGCAAGATCCCCAAAAATGATATAATCAACAGGATGATTAACAAGACATGCAACAAAAACACCTCACAACTGCCTGCATGGTCCTTGTTATTAACTTTTGCGCTCAACCTCAATAATATACTATTTTTTTATATTGTTCCCGTTGTTTGCCAGCTCAGACAGAGGAGGCAGATCACCTAAATCATTCAGTCCAAAGTATTCTAAAAACTTTTGTGTGGATCCATAGAGCACAGGCCTGCCTGGACCGCTTCCCCGCCCGACTTCTTTGATCAATCCTCTCTCTATTAGATTTGCCAGAATATGATCCACCCGAATACCTCTCACAGCCTCAATTTTTGCCCTGGTCACAGGCTGGTAATAAGCTATGATGCTCAGCGTTTCCATGGCCGCCTGGGAAAGTGGTGGTTCTTTGGATTTTTCCTTTAGCATCTTTTCAACATATGGTGAGTATTCAGGGCGGGTAACCAACTGATAACCACCTGCAACTCGGCTCAATTTCAACCCGTGCCCTGGCTGTTCATAGAGCTCTGCCAGTTGTTCGAGAAGCAGTTCCACATCCTCTTCAGCATAACCGGTAATCCGGCTTAAGGCAGCAGCAGTTACCGGTTTGGAGGAGACAAAAATCAATGATTCCAAAACAGCCATAGCTTCTTCAGGGAAGATAACGGTCAATCTTTAATTCACCCTCCTACCCAGGAATAAGCAGTACTTCCTCTGCAACATCCTGCCGGACACTCACCTTTCCTTGATAGATTAACTCTAATACCGCTAAAAAGGTGATGATCACCTCTTCCTTTCCAGATGTTTTATTAAATATATCTTTAAAACTAAGACCATCAGGATTAGTTTGGATCCTGGTGAAGAGTTGCTCCATGACTTCATCAATATTAAAGGTAATCCCTTCCACAACATAGGGTTCTAGAGGGGAAGAGATGCGCTGGAGCACACCTTGAAAGGCCTTAACTAGCCGGGTTAGATCATCCCCGGAACACCTTTCCACAGGAACTCTCTCCCTGACAACAGGCCTCCTATGGGACATTCTCCATTTTTTGGCTCTTTTCTCCAGAGAAGCTGCTGCTTCCCGAAACACAAGATATTCATTAATAGCAGACTCCGACAGCCCCCCCTCATGGTCCTCATCCCATAAATAATCCTCTTCCTTTTCCTCATCACCATGGCAGGGCAGCAGCAGCCTCGCCTTCACCGCGAGAAGAGCAGCCGCCAGGTACAAAAAACGGCTGCCCTCTTCTATATCAATAGCGATTCCCGACAAATATTCAACAAACTGATCAATAATCGCAGAGACAGAAATCTGCTCTGCAGGCAGTTCTTCCCTGGTGACACGCTTTAAAAGGAGCTCCAGCGGCCCCTTATAAATCTCCAGTTGAACCTGGTATTTCAAATCCCATCGCCGCCCGTACTTCTTCCATGGTCTGCCTTGCCTTGCGGCGGGCAGATCTATTACCCTCATACAGAACATCCCAGACATAGTTGGGATTCCGTTCCAACTCATGCCTCCGCTCCCAAAAAGGAGATAAATAATCTATCAATGCTTTAGCCAGGCCCTTTTTACAGTGCACACAACCGATCCTTCCCTTTTTGCAGTCCTCCTCCATTTCCAGAAAAGCGGATTTATTAAATATTTTGTGGAAAGAGGAAACAGTACAAATATCAGGGTGCCCTGGGTCACTGGCATGGATCCGGTCAGGATCTGTGACCATCATCCTAACCTTTGATTGGATCTCTTTCGGGTTGGAATAGAGAGGAATCTCATTTCCATAGCTCTTGCTCATCTTCCTGCCATCAAGCCCTGTGATCATGGCCACCTCTGACAGATAAGCCTGGGGTTCGGGAAAAACCTCCCTTGAATAGAGATGATTGAAACGGCGCACCACCTCTCTGCAGAACTCCAGGTGAGGCAGCTGATCCTCCCCCACAGGAACCAGGTTCGCTTTATAAATTATGATATCCACAGCCATCAGCAGAGGATATCCCAGGAAGCCGTATGTAGTGATATCTTTACCCTGTTCCCTGAACTGCTGTACCTGATCCTTATATGTAGGGCAGCGCTCCAGCCAGGATGTGGGTGTGATCAAGGAAAGCAGCAGGTGGAGTTCAGCATGTTCCTTTACTTCAGATTGTACAAAGATGGTACTCTTCTCCGGATCAATTCCCACCATCAGCCAGTCCATAACCATCTCCCTGGCAGCATCTATGGTTATGGCAGGATCATCAAAGGCAGTGGTCAGGGCATGCCAGTTGGCTACCATATAATAGCAGTTGTATATTTCTTGAAACCGTCGCCAGTTTTCCAGCACACTCAAATGCCCCAGATGCAGCCTGCCTGTGGGACGCATCCCGCTCAAAATAGTATCCCTTTTCATTGCCATCCCTTCTTCCATGATATTCCTTTAAAACCCTACAAAAGGTGCGGTTATCAGGTGTGCGATCTTGAACAAAAAACTGATCAGTATATTGGACAGCGGCAGCAACACCACCCCCACCACATTGGTCAGGATCAGAATCAGCAGAATAATTGGACCATACCTTCCCAACTGATAGGTGATTTCATCGGACCTCAGGAGCCCTGCCAGCACCTTGGAGCCATCAAGGGGTGGTACTGGAATTAGATTGAAAACAGCCAGAAAAACATTGATATAAACGATGGATCGCATAATCTGTACCAATGGTGCACTGCTGTACATCATTTCAGCTTCCGGCAGGGCCAGATTCAAGATCAGTGCTGCTGTAAAGGCAATAAAAATGTTCATCAGGGGGCCTGCAGCCGCAACCAGCATCATTCCCCTCTGGCGGTCACCCTTAAAATTCAAAGGATTTACCGGAACAGGCTTCGCCCAGCCAAAGCCCACCACAAGGAGCAAAATAAAACCAAGGGGATCCAGATGAACCAATGGATTAAGGCTCATTCTACCCATATAGCGGGCTGTGGAATCTCCTAAACTCTCAGCAGCCCTGGCATGGGCGTATTCATGAAAGGTTAAAGCTATCAGCACTGCAGGCAGCCAGAGCAGCAAACGGGTCGGATTCAGATCAAACATAAATCATCCTCCAGTAATGATTACCACTATAGGAGGTGATCAGGAATGCGGTGCAGCCTGACCAGGTCCCCCCAATTTTCCCTTTCCACAATAACCTCCGCTCTGCCATCAGCAGCCAGCACAATGGCCGGTCGCGGCAGAGCATTGTAGTTGCTGGACATAGAATATGTATAAGCGCCTGTACAGGATACAGCCAGCAGATCACCGGGTTCAATGTGGGGTACAGCAAGATCCCAAATCAGCATATCTCCAGATTCGCAGCAGCGTCCGGTGACAGCCACTTTTTCTACCGCCTGTTCCCCGGCTTTATTGGCGACCATCCCCTCATACTCAGCCTGATAAAGAGCAGGGCGCAGGTTGTCGACCATACCACCATCAACTGCCACATATTTTCTGATACCCGGGATTTCCTTGCTGCTTCCCAGTGTATAAAGTGTGGTTCCTGCAGGGCTGATGATGGATCTACCCGGTTCCACAAAAACGCGGGGCCTGGGGAAGCTGTGTTCCTGACACTTCTGGTCAACAACCTCTTGAAGGGCTCTGGCATATTCTTCAATGGTTGGTGGTGTATCCACAGCGGTGTAGTAAACCCCAAGACCACCTCCCATGTCTAATTCCTCAGCTGTCCATCCTGTATCTTTCCTGGCCTCCTGCAGAAAATCCATCATCACCTGGGCAGCGCAGCGAAAGGCATCTAGTTCATGGATCTGAGAGCCGATATGGCAGTGAATACCTTTCAGTTCTAGGTGAGGGGAATTTAACACTGATTTAACAGCTTTGAGGGCATCTCCACCGGCAATATTAAAACCGAATTTAGAATCGTTTTTTCCTGTGGTTATGTAAGAATGGCTGTGGGCATCAACTCCCGGGGCAAGCCTGAGCAGGACTGATGGCCGGCATCCTTTCATTGCGCTGATTTCTTCCAACAATGCCAATTCATAAGGATTGTCAACAACAATTCTGCCAACACCACAGTTTAAAGCAAATTTAATCTCTGCCGGAGATTTGTTATTTCCATGCAGCATGATCTTTTCCGGTGGAAATCCTGCAGCTAAAGCTATTGTTAGTTCCCCTCCGGAAACCACATCCAATCCAAGTCCCTCTTCATCTATTATCCTGGCCACAGCAGTGGTCAATAAGGCCTTCGATGCATAAAAAACCGCAGCAGTATTGTCATTAGCAAATGCATTTCTGTACCTGCGGCAGTTTTCCCGCAGCAGAGCCTCATCGATCACAATCAGAGGGCTGCCAAAGTCTGCAACCAGATCTACCGCATCACAACCACCGATCTCCAGGTGTCCTCGGTCATTAATCTGCATCGTACCGTGTAATTTCATATCGTGTCTCTTCCTCTTCCATAAAACATTTAGGTTATTCTAACACGCAAAACTTCCCAGTGTCAACGAAGCATAGTATCTACCATAGGACATTCATCGCTCACCAAAGATTTTACACTACCAGGTATTCAGCCGCAATGGAAGATTCCCAGTGCAAACAAAAAAGATGATGGGGCTGCCCTGTAAAGGAGCCCCATCACTCATTCCCCTATCTTTAATAATTACCGTTCATCAATCACCTGCTTTTACAAAGCTTTTGTGTTTGTTAGACATTATTCAATCTGCCTGCCAGATAATCATCATAGGCGGTCAGATCAAAGCAGCCGTGCCCGCTCAGACCAAACAGGATCACCTTTTCTTCCTCTGCCTCCTTAGCTGACAGAGCCTCCTGTATAGCTGCATGAATAGCGTGGGCTGATTCAGGCGCGGGAAGGATTCCTTCACTGCGGGCAAAGAGAATTGCGCTTTGAAAAACCTCAGTCTGCGGGTATGCCTGTGCTTCAATCAATCCATTGTTAAGCAAACTGCTGACAAAAGGAGCTGCTCCGTGGTAGCGCAGGCCGCCTGCATGGATACCCGGAGGTGTGAACCTGTACCCTAAGGTGTACATCTTGATCAAAGGAGTGAAACCTGCAGCATCACAGTAATCATAGCGGTATTCGCCCTTTGTCAGTGTGGGACAGGATGACGGCTCAACAGCCATCAGACGCACATTTTGCCCTTTCATTTTATCACAGGCAAATGGAGCAACAAGACCACCGAAATTACTTCCCCCTCCATGACAGCCGATAACCAGATCAGGATAACACCCCACCTTTTCCATCTGCAGTTTGGCTTCCTGCCCGATTATAGACTGGTGGAGAAGCACATGGTTTAATACACTTCCCAATGAATAATTGGTGTCCGGATCTTGAACAGCCTCCTCCACTGCTTCACTGATTGCAATTCCCAGAGTGCCCGGTGTATCAGGCTGTTCTGCCAGCACCTTTCTCCCGGTGTTTGTTTCCTGACTGGGACTGGCAATCACTTGAGCACCATAAGCATCCATAAAGGAGCGGCGATAGGGCTTTTGGTCGTAGCTGACCCGCACCATATACACCCTGCATTCCAGACCAAAAAAACGGCAGGCAATACTGAGAGCACTCCCCCACTGTCCGGCACCTGTTTCAGTTGTTAAACACCTGATTCCAGCTTTTTTGTTGTAATAGACCTGGGGAATAGCAGTATTCAACTTATGACTCCCGGCTAGACTGACACCCTCGTATTTATAATAGATCTGTGCTGGTGTCTGCAACTCCTTTTCCAGGCGCAGTGCCCGGTAAAGTGGGGTAGGCCTATAGGCGCGGTAAAGATCCATAATCTCACCGGGAATATCGATATAGGGTTCCCTGGATACCTCCTGTGCGATCAGATCAGGCGGAAAAATATCAGCCAAATCATCAGCTTTGAGAGGTTCACGGGTTACAGGGTGCAACGGGGGTGGTAGGGGTGGCAGGTCTGCCTGCAGGTTATACCATACCTGTGGGATCGCGCGCTCATCCAACACAACTTTCCTCAAACTCATCTCAGCTCATCTCTCCTCTTCTCTAATATTTAATTGAAACTATTGCTATTATATTACCAGATAAAAGAAAGATGTCAACTAAAAAAAGGTAACCTGATAAACAAATTTTTTCTTAACAATTATCTATTAAACAGCAAGCCCTCCATTTTGGTCATGGAGGGCTTTAGCTCTTTTCTTTTTCTAGAACTATCAGGAAGATTAATATCCTTAAACCACGAAATTACATAGCTAATTTCTCGTTAAATCTCCTTAAAGCCGGATCTACAACAGCGGCTGTTTTGAAAAGTTCGGTATCTTTAGGCAGAACTAACTGCAGCTTAGCGGGAGCTTCCCCTTTACAATCCACACTATAATTGGCTCCTAGTGCATTGATCAGTGCCGATATTACCTGCAGGTTATCAAAACCGCTCAAGGGTTCCTGAATTCTTGCAAAGGACCTTTCCTTGCCATCACAGCTGATGTAGGTCCCGCAGCTTTCCAGAGGGGTAGCCCCAGGCAGCACCACACCGGCTGCTCTGGCTGTTTCAGTCATCCAGGGGGATACTACCACAAGTAGTTCCAGCTTTGCTAGATCAGCTGCAGATATAAGTCCCGCTCCTACAGGATCTTCGCCGAAAACGAACAATCCTTTGAGCTTACCGCTAGCGATTTGGTCTTGAATGCCCTTTTCATTGCCGATACCGGCTTTGCGCAGACCAGCAAGGTTTCCGCCTGCTGTGACCACAATCAGTCCATTCCTAGGTCGTCCACATTTACCGGTTACCAGTGCCAGGTCCGCTAGAATGGTGACTGCCTCTGATGAAACCATACTGCCATCAACGATGATCAC
>LFTQ01000116.1:0-275 GCA_001513545.1 Clostridia bacterium DTU068
GTGTGTTCTTCTCCCAGATAGGTGCCACCGGGCTGAACAGCATCGATCACACCCCGAGCCAATCTTTCTTCATTAACCTCAATACCTTTGATGATCTTCCTGATCATGCCCACGATTTCATCACCGATAACCAACATCACCAGTGAGCCTGTTAATCCGTACTCCAGGAGCCCACAGCCCTGAATCAGGTTAGTGCCTGACAGTCCCATATGGAGCATGGAAAATGCCTCTTCCAAGCCCATCTGGGCATCGCTGATTTTGCTGTCGCTGGCACC
>LFTQ01000116.1:492-1371 GCA_001513545.1 Clostridia bacterium DTU068
GTTCCGTCGGCATCGATCAGATATACGAAGAAGGGGTTTTTGTTCAGTTCCTTCAGACTGCCTGCTACAGCCACTGCCATATCCAAAATAGCCTGGGCCTGTTTGACACTGTGGACATACTGAACAATCGGCTTTGTTGTATTGGTGAGCAGTGCTTCAAAGACATGCAGGTCCGCAGCTGCTTCTTTGACATCAGTCGGGTAACCATTGCTGAGGACAAAATCGATGTTTTTCAGTGCATCACACACAACAGCTGTAGCTGCTACATCATCTTTAACAGGTTTTCTTCTTTCACCGGTATGGGGATCAAGCACAAAAGAATTGCCCTGCCCCGGTCCGAAATAAGAGTATGTTGTTTCCAACCTAACTGCCCGCTTACCGTTGCGGTCACATAGAGTAACCCTGGAAGGAGCGGTTCTTGCAGCCCATTCTGCTAATGCAGACGGGATCCTAACCCTTGTACCATCCACCCAGCAACCAGCTTTTTCAAATACCTCTCTGGCCTCTTCGTTGAGGACCTCCACACCTGTGCGTTCCAACAACTCCAGAACGGTCATAAAAATTTCTTCACACTGATCATCACTGAGCATTTCCCAGTGTATGGTTTGGTTTACATCAAAGCTTGCCCGGGTGAAATTACTTCTTGTTGTATGCATTGATTCCACAATTCAACTCTCCTTTCTACCCTGAAAAGTTTAGCTCGACAAGAAATTGCAGAGATCTCTGCTGATTGGGGTGCTGCAGAATNNAGCAGCGCTTTCTAGCCGGCATACACCTCCTAAATTGATGGGTTTGGCAACCCTGATCAAAAACTAATTATTGGCTATCAAGTAGAACAGAACACTTGCCATTTATATTAAGCAATTATTGTGCCAACAG
>LFTQ01000116.1:1407-2581 GCA_001513545.1 Clostridia bacterium DTU068
TTTTGCACATAAAAAAAGGAAAAGAGGGAAAACCCCTCTTTTGAGTCCTATTATTTTTTTCTTGGCACCCTTTTTGCTTTAATATTGTGCAGCAAGTGATTCTTGAGGAGGGACTGTGCTTGTCCACTAAATTTATCGGGTACCTGTTTATTGCATCAGCAGCAGCCCTCTGGGGAACGTTTAGTGTTATATCCAAAGTATTATTCAACCAAGCATATTTTGATCCTGTAGAGCTCACACAAATAAGAGCTTTTGCATCTGGCATTACCTTATTTCTTATCTTGTTTGTGGTGAATAGGAAATTACTGAGAATAGATATCCGATCCTTTGGTGTCTATTTTTTACTGGGCTTTACCATAATTCATGTGCAGTTAGCTCTCTTTTTTGCCATAAACATAACAGATGTTTCTATAGCCAGTTTTTTGCAGTATTTAGCTCCTGCTTTGATCTTCAGCTATTTAGTTTTCTTTCATCATGAACCTGTTCACTTAAAGGATATATTCATCCTTGGACTGGCGGTGGCCGGTGTTGTGTTTCTCATTGTCTCCAGCTGCCAGAGCAAACTCAATATGCTTGGGATAATAGCAGGCTTATGGACCGCTGTTGCCCTGTCAATTTATACGCTTTACAGTAAATTCGTAGCACAAAGATACAATACCTGGGCAGCTTTAGCCTATGGGATGCTTTCTGTTTCTCTGTTGTTATTGGTGGTGTTTCCGCCATCGATTAAGCTTTTCGATGGTTTCCCATATAATATTGCCCTGTTTTTACTTTATCTCAGCTTTTTTACCATGATCATCCCTTATGGCTTATATTTGTTGGGTATGCGTTTCCTAAAACCACACCAGGCCAGTATTACCGCAACACTGGAACCTGTTGTAGCTATAATTTTGTCAGGTTTATTATCACTAGAATTGCTTACACCGACAAAAATAATAGGGTGCCTGCTGATCATCACTTCTGTTATTCTGCTGGCATATCAAAACATCAACCTTCAAGAGAAAACCGAAAATTAGGTTACAGTCGTCAAATTAGTCCTGTTGATATTATATTTTTTCAACCTATACTGTAAGCTTTGTCTACTGATACCGAGAATTCTTGCTGTTCTGGATACATTTCCCTGTGTTTCACTGAGAATTTTGACTATCAGATCCCTTTCAGTTGAATCTATTTT
>LFTQ01000030.1 GCA_001513545.1 Clostridia bacterium DTU068
AGGAGAGAGGAAAAGGAATTAGCTGATAGCTATGGTCTGTACTGCCTTGATTTTGCCAAGGCCTTTACAGATAGCGAAGGGAAGGTGAAAGAGGAGTTCTATCTGGACAGTGTTCACCCCAACAAAAAAGGTTATGAGGCCATGGGTGAGCTGGCCCTGTCCTTTTTTCAGGGGATTTTCCAGAGTGAGTCAGGATCAGATTTTTGAAAAGCGGTCAGGAGCCGGTCCCTGACACCGGGAAACCGCTTTTCCAGGTCCGAGACCAAATCTTTCATCTCCTGCCTTTGAGTATTGCCATCCTCAGGGCAGGGGTTTTTTACCACAGGCAGCTGAAAGGTCTCTGTGAAATTTTTTATGGTTTTTTCCCGCACATAAATCAGCGGCCTGATCATTGTGACCTTTCTCCGGGAGAGGTATCTGACCGGCTGCATCAGTTTGATTCTGCGCTCATAAAAAAGAGAGAGAAAAAAGGTTTCTATAGCATCATCCAGGCTGTGAGCCAGGGCAATTTTACTGCACCCCATCTGTTTGGCTGCGATGTGCAGAGCGCCGTTCCGCATTTTGCTGCAGAGGGAACAGGGGTTCGGTTCTTTGCGGTAATCAAAAACGATCGGTGCTATTTTAGTATGCACCTGTGACCAGTTGACACAGATCTCCCGGCAATAATCCCGGATCGGTTCCAGGGACACATTAAAGCCCATGTCAACAGTAATCGCGTGCAGGTGGAATTTGACCGGGGAGAACTTCCTCATTTCACTCAAAACATAAAGAAGTGTCAAACTGTCTTTACCGCCGGAAACACCGACAGCAAGATGGTCCCCATCTTCGATCATCCGGTGATTGCTGATAGCCTGTCCTGCCGGTTTCCATAAAGAGTCATGATAAGGCCTTTTTGCCAAAATGAACCCTCCATCTAAAAGTAGCGATCAGTTACCTTTTTCCGACCTCTGACCGCTTCAATTCCGTCACTATTGTTATATTATATCTGCTTTCTTTTTTGTTACAAACAAAAAGCATTTATGCTACCACAAGATCTTTGTTTCCACGAGATTGGTTATCAAAACTTGAGCTTTTATTGGATTTGAATAGACACCCGGTTTTCTATAGTTTATAATGCAGATGGAGTGAATAATGAATGTTCAATATAGCACTTTTTGAGCCTGAGATACCCCAAAACACAGGTAATATAGCAAGACTTTGTGCTGCAACAGGCTGCCGTCTTCATCTTATCGGTCCCCTTGGTTTTTCACTTGAGGAGCGCAAACTGAAAAGGGCAGGGCTTGATTACTGGCACCTGCTTGATGTCCATATTTATGACAGTTTTGATGATTTTACAGCTGAACATGCAGATAGCAAATTTTATTATATTACAACTAAGGGGATGAATTATTACACTGAGCTTGATTACCAACCCGGTGATTTTTTTATCTTCGGGTCCGAGACCAAAGGTTTACCTGAGGATTTGATCAACGCAAATAAAGAACTGTGTCTTCGCATTCCTATGGTGAAGGGTGCAAGATGCTTAAATCTATCAAATTCTGTGGCAATAGTCATCTATAATGCTTTATATAAACAGAAGTTCAGGGGGTTAAGCTGATCTTAAGATGGGAGGAAAAACAATGGTGGAACAGGATCTGCCTCGTTCTTTCTGGGAAGAGTTATTACGGTTATATGACGAATTTATGGAGACCGGGAAGACCGATGAAGAGACCATCGAGATGCTGAGCAAAGCGGGACTGCTGAGAGAGGGTACATTGATGGGTCAGGAAATAATAAATTCCTTTCCCCACCTGGATTTTAAGGATGTGGAACCATTTGTGAGAAGAGGGATCCGGGATAAGATCGTTGAAAATTTAAAAAGGTCAGTGGATTGATTGCATTTAAAGAACCCTTGACAGAGAACGTACTGCAGGGTAAGAT
>LFTQ01000042.1:0-4307 GCA_001513545.1 Clostridia bacterium DTU068
ACCAGCGATTTTGTGGTGCGCCAGTTTCATTTTGGATCTAACAGGGAAATCCGGGTTGCTTTAATTTTTATTGACGGACTTGTAGACAACACTTCCATTAGTGAATCAATTTTTACACCCTTTATGATGAAGACTTTAGAGCATGGGGACCAGGAAATAGTTCCTCAAAACCCTTATGATTTGATCCTCAACTGGTTGGTCACTTTTAATAGTGTCAAAGAAGAGGTTGAAATAGGTAAACTGTTGGACCTATTGCTGGCCGGTTTTGCTATTCTTTTTATCGATGGTGCTGAAAAAGCCCTGGCTATCGAGGTTAAGGGATGGGCAACCCGCTCTGTGGAGGAGCCTAAAGCTGAAGCCTTTGTGCGGGGCCCCCGGGAGGGTTTCACAGAGACACTGCGCACCAATACTGCTCTCATCAGGCGCCGCATCAGAACACCGAAACTCAGATTTGATATGCTGCAGATCGGTTCTGTAACCAAAACAGATGTCTGTGTTGCTTATATTGATGGTTTGGTTAATCCAGCGACAGTAAAAGAGGTCAAACAGCGCCTGGAGCGCATCGATACTGATTCCATCTTGGAGAGCGGATATCTTGAGGATTTTATCAGAGATAACTACCGGACACCCTTTGCCCTGTTGGACCGCACAGAGCGGCCTGACAAGGTGGCAGGCTGTCTGGTTGAGGGCCGGGTGGCTATACTTGTGGATACTACTCCTTTTGTGCTGATCGTTCCTGCAGTTTTCAGTGAATTTCTCCAGTCTCCTGAGGATTATTATGAAGCTCATGATTATATCCGCCCTTTTCGCTGGGTGGCATTGGTTTTGACCCTTACTCTGCCCTCATTCTATGTTGCTCTAACAACTTTTCATCAGGAAATGATTCCCGCAAGTTTGGCATTGAGTATGGCAGTGGGACGGGCAGGTGTCCCCTTTCCTGCAGTTGTGGAAGCCCTGCTGATGGAAGTTACTTTTGACCTGCTCAGGGAGGCAGGGACCCGTATGCCCCGGTCTGTAGGCCAGGCAGTTGGTGTTGTCGGGGCGCTGGTTTTAGGACAGGCTGCAGTGGCTGCCGGTATTGTGAGCCCCTTTATGGTGATTATCGTTGCCTTGACCGCTATTGCTTCTTTTCTAATCCCAAACTATTCGTCATCTATAGCTATCAGGTTTCTGCGCTATCCCATACTTTTGCTTGCTGGTTCATTTGGGCTGGTAGGTATTTTTTTGGGTCTGATGTTTTTACTGCTGCATCTTGCTTCTCTGCGGTCCTTTGGAGTGCCTTACCTTTATCCCATTGCACCTTCTGTTCCCGGGGAATGGAAGGATGTATTCTACCGGGCACCCTGGTGGGCAATGGATCGCCGTCCTCTGTTGTTCCGCTCTCCAAATAGAAAAAGGCAGGCACCGGGGCAGCGACCTGAGCCTCCTGAGGGTCGAAGCGGAGACCAAGCTGAGAGCGGGAAACAAGAGATTAAAAAAAAATGAGAATAAGGGTGAAAATAGTGTTTCTTAAAATTTTATTTGTTTTACTGCTTGGGGCTGGGGTAGCCTATCATGAGGTGCCCAAACTGCTGCAGCAGCAGCTTCACAGAGAGCTTATTGTTTTCAGCTGTTTTCTGCTGATCGGTGTAGCTCTTGCCTTGGCGATGATTTTAAATTTGCCGATTCCTAACCCTACCGATGCTGTGGAATATATTTTTAGCCCTGTGGTTAGAATGCTCTATCCAGGGTAGGGATGATATTGTAATGATGGAGGAAGACAATGGGTATAGAGAAGGGAAAAATATCTGTCTGGCAGGCAGTTTTATTGGTTTCCAATTCTATTCTGGCCAGTATGGTGCTGATTACTCCCGCACTTCTGACCAAAGAGGCGGGCCAGGATGCCTGGCTTTCGGTATTGATTGCAGGGGTTGTGGGTTTTATAATAGGTGTTTTTGTTGTTTCCCTAGGGCTTCGGTTCCCTAATAAAAATTTAGTGGAATACAGCATCGAACTGCTTGGCCCCTGGTTTGGGCGGGGAGTGTGCATCATTTTCGCTCTCTTCTTTCTGCATCTTAGTGCCTATCTGGTCCGGGCATTCAGTGTGCTGTTGATGACTGAAACTATGCCTGAAACGCCTTTTTTTGTGTTGAATATGCTGATGGTTATTCTTGTAGCATATGGGGTTTACCTGGGATTGGAGGTGTTCTCCCGGGTCAATGAAATTATTTTCCCTCTGTTTATGTTAGCTATTGTCATTATTTTTGCTATGGCTGCTCCTGAAATGGATTTTGAGCAGTTGAAACCTTATTTAACCCATTCTTTCCCCGGTATACTTCGGGGCAGTCTGATCCTTACTTCTTTTTATGCTGAAGGGGCATTTGTATTGATGCTTATTCCATCTCTGCGGAATCCGAAGGATGCAAGGAAGATAGTACTGCCAGTATCTATCATACTATTGTTTGTCATATTTACTGATGTGGTGGGGTTGATTTCATTGTTCGGCGCTCAGGAAACCGCCCGGATGTTATTCCCTACCTTTGAATTGGCAAAAACAGTGAGCCTGGGAGCTTTTGTAGAGCGCATTGAATCCCTGGTGGTTGGGCTCTGGGTGTCGTCCGTCAGCCTTAAGATCATGGCATTTTACTATGTATCTGTGCTGATTATTGCTGAGGTATTTAATCTGACAGATTATAGACCGCTGGTTCTGCCTTATGCCTTTGTTTTGCTTGTTCTGTCCCTCATCGGATGGGAGGATACCAACCATGTCAGGTTTTATTTATCCCGCTATTTCCCATTGTTTGCGGTTACGGTTATGACAGGAACAACACTCCTTCTGTATATTGCATCTTCATTCAGGAGAAAAGACAAAAAGGGAGGCGCAACACAATGAAGTTTACAGTTGCAAGATTGAAAATTCAGTTACTGTTTGCTATCATCTTAATAATTTTTTCAGTTAATCTATCAGGCTGTTGGAGCAGGGTAGAAATAGAAAGGATGGCATTTATCTCTATGGTGGGGGTGGATTCTGCAGGCCCTCAAGAACTGCTGGTTTCCTTTCAATTTGTCAACCCTGGTGGATTGGCACAGGGTGGGGGAGGAGGGGGCGGTGGTGAAGGGGGTGGAGGGGAAAAGCCGTTTTTTGTGTTAAGTGTTAAAGCCAGAAGTATACCTCTGGCTTTGGCCAAAGTCTCTCAGGAGAGCCCCCATAGGGTGCGTTTCAAACAGTTAAATGCCATTATTCTGGGTGAGGATCTGGGTAAGGAGGGTGTAGCCCATGTGATAGATTTTTTTGTCCGCCACTGGGAGATGCGCCGTTCCATCTGGGTGGTAATGGCTCACGGCAGCGCCCAGGAGATATTATTAAAAGGGGCACCGGTTCAGGAAAAGGTACCTGGTGTGGCAGTGAAAGTTCAGATGGAGACACCCCAGGCTTTTAACCCTACATTCTATCCTGTCGTGTTGGGTGATTTTTTAACTGATATCAGTGAAGAGGGAAGAGATGCCATTGTAGCTGCTGCTAGGGTTAAGCCTATGCAGGAGAATAAAGCAGGTCAAAGTGAAACTGGGTCTACAGAAAACAATCAGCTGGTGTTTGAAGGTTCTGGTGTGTTTAGAGGAGATAAATTGGTGGGATATCTGGGGCCAAGTGAGACCAGGGGGGCGCGCTGGATTAAAGGCAAGATAGATGGCGGCATTTATACAGTACCTACCCCCTCTGAAGGGTTGTGGGCATCACTTGTTACGACAAGTGGGAGTTCTCACATCGAGCCGGTGATCACTGAAGATAATATATCTTTTCGTATCGAAATAACTGATGAAGGATATGTCTGATGTGTGGAAAAAACGGGGCTCGCGGTCGGCGAGGCTGAAACATTAGAAATGCTGGAGCAGGAAAAGGAGAAAGCCATCAAAAGGGATGTTGAGGCAGCACTGAGACGGTCCAAGGAACTGAAAAGCGATTTTCTCGGTTTGGGTGACAGGCTTTACCGGGAATACCCGGATGTATGGGAAAAGGTAAAGGATAACTGGAGGGATGCCTGGCTTCCCCATGTTGCTGTTGATGTGAAAGTCACTTCTGAAATAACACGAACAGGGTTGATATTGGACCCTCTTCCTATCAAAGAACGTTAATTTTTGCTGAGGGTAATAATTGTCTTGTCCTATAAGCAGCAGTCGCTGCTTTTTTTTTAAAGAAAAAAGAAATAGGTGGCCCTAATTACAAAATTTATGATATTATTAAATGATAAATCAGTAGTATGAAAGCAGGGAAGACAGATGGTAAATTCAGGAACAGTTCTGATGCCGGGAGGGGTGCGGGATCTCCT
>LFTQ01000042.1:4498-5139 GCA_001513545.1 Clostridia bacterium DTU068
ATTGCCCGCTTGGTCAGTGCTAGGTTGAGGGATCAGGAGTTCCCTCTACGCTTTTGTTATACAGCCAATATCTTTCGCAGGGAAAACCATGCCGGGCGTCAGCGTGAGTTTTATCAGGCGGGTGTAGAGTTGATAGGTGCTGCAGGGCCAGATGCTGATGCAGAAGTGATCAGCCTGGCTGCAGAATCCATGAAACTGGCTGGAGTTGGCGATTTCACCATTACAGTGGGACATGTTGATGTTCTGACCGGTATCTTAAAAGGGGCGGGTTATTCAGCTGCGGAACAGGAACAGGCAAAGGTAGCTTTGAGTAAGAAAGATATTGTAGCCTGGGATAAGCTGGTAGAGGGTTCACAGCTGACAGGGAAGTATAAAAAGGCTCTCGCTTCACTGCCTTATCTGCACGGCGGTATTGAGATACTCCAGGAGATAGATGAACTGGTCAAGGATGAACCTGCACAGCAGGGGTTAAAAAGCCTGCGCCATGTGTGGAAGATTCTGTCTTACTACGGTTTTCGAGATCAGGTATGTATCGATCTGACTCTTTTGCGGGGATTGGGTTACTATACAGGCTTGGTGTTTGAGTGTTATGTCCAGGGGGTGGGCTACCCCGTCTGTGGTGGGGGGAGGTATGATGAACT
>LFTQ01000154.1 GCA_001513545.1 Clostridia bacterium DTU068
AGTTTGGCATTTTCTATCTCGCACCCGGCGGCTTCCATT
This sequence comes from Clostridia bacterium DTU068, assembly GCA_001513545.1. Taxonomy (GTDB): domain Bacteria; phylum Bacillota; class DSM-12270; order Thermacetogeniales; family Thermacetogeniaceae; genus DTU068. Next base: position 40 of record LFTQ01000154.1, read on the forward strand.
TCTTCACCTCCTTGAAATCTCCGGCTTAGAACAACTGGGAGTTTTTGAGTAGGGCAGCTGAAAACCAAGTGCTGCCGTGGTTTGGGACTTTTTGCTGTTATAGTTTTTTATTAAAATAGTGTAACAGTGTTTGCAATTATTGTCTATTTTTTTCGCGAGACCGGTGCCAGGCTTGCCTTTTTGCTTTATTTAAATCAGCAAACTACCCACAATCAGGGGGACAGGCTCAACATCCATGTTTCGCTTTGGCTGTCGTTACTGCTCCTTCGTCAAGGGGCAAGTAACAACTATCGCAGGTTGCTGCGCTAGCAGGAATAAGACTGTCCGCTCGAGTGGACAACTGTTTACTCGACCGATCAGGGGGGCAGGTTAACCGATCAGGCCGAGCGAAGGGACTGTCCCCGCGCGCGACGCCGGCGATCAGAGGGAACAGGTTGCCACCGACTAAATCAGCTCAACTGCGATGACATGACCCCCGTCCCCCTGTCACACGTCTTCAAATCTCCGCTTCTTATTGGCTACCAGTGCAGCAGCGAAAAAGGCTAAAGCAAAACAGATCTGGATCAGCATACTTGTAAAAATAGGTTCTAGATTAGCAAAATCGAAATGGGTTAGTTTTGCGATTTGGTTGTTGGCTTTAACAAACCAATAGGTGGGAGTGAAGCTGGCGATTCTGAGCACAGAATCTGCTATTAACTCCATGGGGACAAACACACCACTGATGAAACAAAGCCCTAGGGTTACTACATTGTTGACTGCAGGAATTGCATTATGGCTTTTCACCAAATTTCCGATCAAAAAACTGATGCCAGTGCCACAAACAGCAAAAACCAAGGAGTTTATAACAAAGTAAAGGGTGTTTAAATTCAAGCTGTTCTTGTAATTAAACAACAGACAGAAGGCAACCATGATCGACCATGCTAAAATTGTAAAAACCAAAATAGCAAGTATAAACTGAAGATTAACACTGCTGGAGCTTAAAGGTGCACAGGCATTTCTTCTCATCAAATCAGTGTCATAGAATACCAGTAATAAGGCTCCCATACCCAAGATCAGCACAGACAGTAATGAAAAGGCTAAAAAGTTAAAATAGTAATTGGCAAAGTTTTGATTCAGCGGTTGATCACCGATTGTTTTCAGCTCAACAAATGCGCTGACAGCTAAATCGGACTGCAGATATTGGACCAGCGACTCTTGAGATATGTTTTCCATCTGCTGCACATAAAGCCTGGCCGTATTAAAGTATTGATCAATAAATAGATCGAGATAAGTGCTGCTGATAGAATCCGGAACAGCTGTCTTTTCCAGCTGCACATTTTCTCCCTGCATAAAACTATCGGTAAAGCCTTCAGGGACACGCAGGATGTAGGTGACCGATCTGAAATACAAAGCGTCCTGTAAGGCTTCAGTTTCATCCGGAAGCTCAATAAAGTTAGCAACCCTGCCCAGTTCCTGTTTAAAGCCATCTACCAAAGGGGTATTTTCCTTACTGATAAAAGCTATATTGCTTTTGGCTTGTGTGAAGAGCCTATCCTGTTGCAACTGCTCCTTTGCTAAGAATGAGGACATGATCAAAGAAATGACTAAGAAAACGATAAGATAAACCAGCATAATGGGAAGCTGTTTTTTCAGAATTTTCAAGCAAAGCCTAAAGACTGGCATATCTGCGCCTCCTGATGATGGAGTAGGTCGCTAAACAGAAGAAAATAATAAAAATGCAGAGAATCCCCATGTTCAGAGCATATCTGGTCAAACTGTCATAATAGTAAAGACAGTAAAAGGCATCTGTCAAGAGATTGACAGGGTTTAGGTAGGAAAGAAGGGGTGCTTTTTGTGACACTATATATTTCATGTTTTGATACATCATCCCCGCCAAAAAGGAACCGGTCATGATTACGCCGAGCAGCACAGCTATTTTGACTCCCTCTGATTTTTTCACAAGAGCGCTGATAAAGGCGCCAAAAGATACTCCAGCAAGCGAGCCAATAACTGTGGTTAAAAGCACAAAGCCAGCCCTTGGACCAAAATCGACCTGAAGGACAAAACGCAAAAAGATAAGCAGCAGCAACATTTCGGTTAAATGAATCAGTAATGAGGCGCTCATACTGGAAAGAAGCGCTTTTAGCTTATGAACAGGTGCGGTATTGACCCTGGCGGCAAGGGTTGAGATATCAGCCTGGATCTCTGTGATCTCCCGCATACCCAAAAAACTGCCATAAAAACAGGCCATGGCGATCAAAGTGTAAAAATAGTTAAGGATATTGTCGGGTTCAGCCCTTGAAGCGGAAACCTCAGTAAGATACTGCTCACGCTCTCCTAGATTTTTCAATAACTCCTGCTGTTTTGTAGGGTTGACTTGTATGATGGTCTCTACTGCTGATTCGGTCTGCAGGTAACTGTCAATAAAACTCTTGATGATGTTCTGATTAAAGCCTGATCCTTTGACAACCAATCTGATCTGTTTTTCAGCATTTATATTTTCTATATTTTCGACAAGGACATATCCATCTATTGAATTATCATTCAGCAGTTGGTCACAGCGTTCTCTGGAGGCCTGTGTCAGGTTAAACAGCCGGTCATCACCCTGGGAAACCTCCTCTAAAGCCCTTTTAAAAGAGTGATGGTTCTGATAATTGGCATCATCCACAACAGCGATATCGATGGGCTTGAATACCTCTCCTTTATTAATATTGGAGAATGCCAAATGGAAAAATAGTGCCAATAACAGGGGAAACAGCAGTGTCCAGAA
>LFTQ01000164.1:0-340 GCA_001513545.1 Clostridia bacterium DTU068
CGGGACGGTCCCGTCGTGCGGAAACGGCGCTGGAGAAATGTCCCCGCACGCGGCGCACCGTTACTATATAATAAAAATAAAAAAACCTGATAGCGTTTTGCCACAAGAGTATCAGAGTTTCCGTTTTCAGTTCAGGTGAAATACTTCCGAGTGAGTCAAAGTAACCGTCCCCCTGACTCACAGGAAGCAATAAGAACGTCCCCATGCTTCCATGACGATTACCTGGTTTGTCCCGCCGTGGATAGGGAGCAAAAAGGAAGCAAAAAGAACGTCCCCCTGCTTCCCAAGGAGTGTAACCTATCTCTTGAACCATTTTTGTTACCCATGTCCTGACTGAACA
>LFTQ01000164.1:400-3579 GCA_001513545.1 Clostridia bacterium DTU068
CCCCGTCCCCTTGTCACGCCCCTTGTCACGCCGCCCTTTCCCATTACCTCCGGTTGGTCAAAATTTGGTTGACTTAAAAGCAGGCAGTTGCTAATATAATAATTGTAGAATAGCAGGATGGCAGGAATTTGATATTACACGTGGTAGTACGGCCGGACGGTAGGAGCGTATTGTATATTGCATAATCGACACTCCGGCTAGGAGTGTTTTTTGTTTGTCCAGTTGGCTGCCCGGATTCCTGTAATCCGATGAGGAGGGAAAACATTGAGGAAGCTGTTGGTTGTAGGTATGGTTTTGGTTATGCTGCTGATGGTGGTGAGCGGCTGTGGGGATACTTCCGGCAACACCGCCGGGGATGAATCAGCAGACAAGGTGAAATTGGGTATCATTCAGGTTGCAGAACATCCTGCACTGGATGCCGCACGACAGGGTTTTCTTGATACTCTGGCAGAGAACGGTTACAAGGAAGGGGAAAATCTGATCGTTGATTATGGAAACGCCCAGGGAGACAAAAACGTTCTGAAGACCATCGCCAAAGACCTGGTGGCCGGTGGGTGTGATCTAATCCTGGCTATTGCCACCGATTCAGCCCAGGCTATTGCAGCGGAAACGACAGAGATACCGATCCTGATTACTGCAGTAACAGACCCGGTTGCTGCTAAACTGGTGCAGTCCAATGAAAAGCCGGGCACCAATGTAACAGGTACTAATGATATGAATCCTATTGCTGATCAGATTGCACTGTTGAAAAAACTTGCTCCACAGGCGAAGAACATCGGGGTTGTTTACAATGCCGGTGAGGTCAATTCTGTGGTGCAGGTGGATGTGGTGAAGGAAGCAGCTGCTGATTTAGGGCTGAATGTTGTTGAAGCCACTGTTGCCAACACCAGTGAGGTGATGCAGGCGACACAGTCCCTGGTGGGGAGAGTGGATAGCATTTATATTCCGACAGATAATACTGTTGCTTCATCTATAGAATCAGTTGTCAAGGTTGCCGAAGAAAATGCCATTCCAGTTGTTGCGGGTGAAGCCGGGATGGTTGAGCGCGGCGCACTGGCTACTCTCGGTATTGACTATGAAAGACTGGGCAGGCAGACTGCGGAGATGGCTCTCAGGATCCTGAAGGGGGAAAAACCTCAGGATATGCCTGTAGAATCCCAGAAGGACATGGAACTGCTGATCAATATGAAAGCAGCCGAGCTGATGAAAGTCACCATCCCTGATGACCTGAAAAAGCAGGCAGATAGAATTATTGAATAACCGGCTTTAACTGGCTCTGCCCGGACGGAATGAACAACTGTCTGAAAGCAGCTATGATAATCATATCAGAACGGAGTGGAGAAATTGCTATATGCACTGGCGGGCACACTGGAGCAGGGATTACTATACGCTTTGATGGCATTAGGTGTTTACCTCACCTTCCGAGTGCTGAATTATGCTGATTTAACCGTTGATGGGAGTTTTACAACCGGAGGGGCGATTGCTGCCAGCATTATTTTCGCTGGCGGCAGCCCCTGGCTGGCTACAGCGGCAGCTGTTATCGGGGGGCTGCTGGCGGGATTGATCACCGGGCTGCTGCATACCGCTTTTAGGATTACCCCTTTGCTGTCCGGAATCCTGACCATGACCGCCCTTTATTCCATCAATCTGCGTATTTTGGGGCGGGCAAATGTGCCGCTCCTTAGGGCCGATACTGTGATCTCCAGGTTTAATTCCTGGTTGCCCCTAGACAATATTTATGGCGCTTCTCTGCTGGGGCTGATTATCGTGCTGCTGGCAGTTATTGGGCTTTATATCTTTTTAAAGACTGAGATCGGCCTGGCTCTCCAGGCCACAGGGGATAATGAACAGATGATCCGGGCTCAGGGAGTCAATACCAACCATATGAAACTTCTAGGCCTTGCCCTTTCCAATGGACTGGTTGCCATCTCCGGAGCCTTGGTGGCACAGAACCAGCAGTTTGCCGATGCGGGAATGGGAATTGGGATGATTGTGGCCGGCCTGGCATCGGTGATTATCGGGGAGGCCCTTTTCGGTAAGCGCACCCTGCTGCAGCACATTATTGCTGTGGTGTGCGGCTCAATAGTTTACAGGGCGGTGCTGGCTCTGGTGTTGCGGCTGGGGCTGGCGCCGACAGATTTTAAGCTTTTGACAGCTTTGATTGTGGTGATAGCTCTTGCTTCACCACAAGTAAGAACTTGGCTGGGGTTAACCAAAAACAGCAGGAAAAGAGGGAGCTTTGATGCTTGAGCTGATAGATATTTGTAAGGTATTTGATAAAAATACTGTTAATGAAAAGGTAGCTCTTGATAATGTTTCTCTTACACTAAATAACGGGGATTTTGTCACAATGGTGGGGAGCAACGGGGCTGGCAAGTCCACCCTGCTGAATGCTGTTGCCGGGATGTTCCCCCTGGATAATGGGAGCATAATATTGAACGGCAACGAAATCACACATCTTTCTGAACACCAACGGGCTGCTATGATCGGGCGAGTTTTTCAGGATCCGCTGACCGGTACTGCCGCCCATATGACCGTTGAGGAAAACCTGGTGATGGCCTGGAAGCGGGGCCAGCGCAGAAGACTCAGAAGAGCAATCCGCTTTCAGGAGCGCGCCTTTTTCCGGGAGCAATTGGCTGGTCTCGGCCTGGGGCTGGAAGACCGCCTTACAACCAAGGTGGGTCTCCTCTCCGGAGGGCAGCGGCAGGCCCTGACCCTCTTGATGGCAACAATGAGGAGGCCTCAGCTCCTGCTGCTGGATGAGCATATCGCTTCACTGGACCCCCGTACAGCTGAAATAGTAATGGATCTCACATGCCGCATCGTTGAGGAGCAGCAGCTGACAGCGATTATGGTGACACACAATCTGGAGCAGGCCTTATCAGCCGGGACCCGGACTGTGATGATGCATGAAGGGCGAATTGTTCTGGATATCCAGGGCCTTGAGCGCAGGCGGATGGATGTCCTGGATCTGATGAGCCTTTTTGAAAAGAACAGCGGCACCAAACTGAGCAGCGACCGTGTACTCCTCGCCGCCAAAGCCTGACCGATCACCGGGACAGGTTGGGTGATCGGGTCCGATCAGGGGGACAGGTTGACCGCGCGATCAGTGGGACTGGTTGGGTGATCGCGGACCGATCACCGGGACTGTCCCTCCGCGCGATCAGGGGGACAAGGCT